>NZ_LZHP01000048.1:0-20411 GCF_001690605.1 Gilliamella sp. Nev6-6
TACTAAATCTTATGATTGATAGGTAATATTTAGTAACTTAGTCTTTAAACTTTGTATTTTTAAAAAGATCTGAACCAAATTGAGGTAAAACTGAGATCACTAGTTCGCCGATATCTCTATGTAATTTTAAAGTTTAATGACAGTGCTTATTTTATTGGTTAGACATATTTCCATTTATAAAATTAATTTGCACTATTGTTTGGATTAGATTGTGATCTGGATCACTATAATTGGTTTAGTTTGTGTCGTATTGATAATATAAATAATGTGTCGTTAATAGTTGGTATTCTAGTTTCATGACATAATTAACAATGAAAAATATTAAATATTCTGCTAAATGGGATAACTAGCGTATAATTTATTGCGCTAATTAATATAGTTACTAAAAAAGGGCAATAAAATGCAATCATCTAGTCGTCTTTATCAAGCAATTGGTAATGAGCTAAAGTTTTTGTTGAAAAATGGCACATATAAAATTGGCGATCGATTACCACCAGAAAGAGATATTGCTGAAACATTTAGTGTAAGTCGCACAGTAGTACGTGAAGCATTAATCATGCTAGAACTTGAGAATTTGATTACAGTAAAAAAAGGATCTGGTGTTTATGTAATTGGTTTACCTGATGCAACGTTATCTGAGCAGAATAAACAAATAGAAGAAAATGATTTTGGACCATTTGAATTATTACAAGCAAGGCAATTAATTGAGAGTAATATTGCAGCATTTGCAGCATCTCAAATAGTGAAAGCTGATGTAGTAAAGCTTAGAGCTATTTTGGAGCAAGAGCGACAAATTTTACAAAATAACATACTTGATGATTATAGTGCAGATGAAATGTTTCATATTACAATAGCAAAAGCAACGAAAAACGCTGTATTAGAAGATTTACTCAACGATCTATGGAAAAAACGGAATGCGAGTAAAATGTGGGATCAACTTCATAATTGTATTACCGATAATAGTTACCGAAAAAAATGGCTTGATGATCACGAAAAAATTTTGCAAGCATTGCAAGTTAAAGATGCAAAAGCAGCACGGCAAGCTATGTGGCAGCATTTAGAAAATGTTAAACAAACATTAATGACGGTGTCAGATAGTGAAAATCCTAATTTTGATGGCTATTTATTTGACTCTATTCCAGTTACCATTGTTAACCAATAGTAAATATCATTATAGTACGTAGATTTTCTTTTTAGACAGTTGACTAAAATTTAGAATTAAAAAGCATTAGCAAAAAAGCAATAAAAAATTGACAAAAACTGACAAATAAAGTCGAAAGCATTGTATTTGTCAGTTAAGAGTAATAAACGATCATTGATTGGCCTTTAATTAGGATATACTATGCTAACTTTTATTTTCTCTAATAAATGTCCATAAAACAACAGCGCCTATCACATCAAAAAAAGCTAACGCGATAAAAAATGGGCCATAACCAATAACACTTACAAAGGCTCCAATAAATAAATTAAAAATCATCTGTCCTGACCATGCATATGCACCTTGTCATACTATCACAAATTGCCCAGTCGCTTTTTCCTGTATTTAATAATCGATCTATAAACAAAGCTTGATGAGCTCGGTGAAAAGCACCAAAACCCAAATGAACAATTCTAGATGCTATCGCTTTCCTATCATATATTGGATGTTTTTTTATAAATTGAGGTAAAGTCGAAATTTTTAGCATATTTATATCACCATTTAGTTTTAAGTTTAATGACAGCATTTATTTATTGGCTAGACATATTTTCATTTATAAAATTAAATTCCACCACTATTTTGATGGAATTGTGATCAATGCCACTATGTTGAGTTTATTTTTATTTAATATTGACAATAGAAATACTCTAATATTAATATTGGTGTGCCAATTTGATGGTGTGTTTAATAAGGTTAAAATATTAATATAGCCTGATTAAATGCCATAATTAATAATATTTAGAAATTAAGGGAGCATCTAGCTATCTACCTTTTACGAACCAAGCAGATTAAATACAAGTTACAAAAAGTGGTCTAATAACTGCAAGAAAATGTTATAAACATTACAAATAAAAGATGCAAAAGCTATACACCAGTTTTTGTGGCAATATGGAAAATATAAAAAACAAACAATAGCTATTTGAAATAGTGAAAAACTAAGCTTTGATGATTACTTATTTGATGCTATTTCAGCTTCATTGTTAGCTAGTAATAAATAAACATCTCAATATTGTTTTTGTATTTTTTCTTTAAATAAGTTAAGTAAAAATTACTGAGGAGATTTAAATGGAACAAACAATGCGTTGGTTTGGTCCAAGTGATCCTGTATCACTAGATGACATAAAACAATCAGGAGCAACTGGAATTGTAACAGCACTTCACCATATCCCAAATGGTGAAATTTGGACAATTGAAGAGATCGAAAAAAGAAAAAAAATCATTGAAAATAAAGGGTTTGTTTGGTCAGTGGTTGAAAGTATACCCGTTCATGAAGACATTAAAACTCATAGTGGTGACGTCGAAAAATATATTGCTAATTATCAACAATCTATTCGGAATTTAGCTACGTGTGGTATTGATACTGTTTGTTATAATTTTATGCCCGTTTTAGATTGGACCCGTACAGATCTTGCATACGAGTTACCTGATGGCTCAAAGGCCTTGCGTTTTGACCAAGTGGCATTTGCAGCATTCGATATCTATATACTACAAAGACCTAATGCAGAAAAAGATTACTCAAAAGAAGATACTGTTTTAGCTAAATCTTATTTTGAAAAAATGACTCAAGCCGATAAAGATAAACTTATTGCAAACATCATTGCCGGTTTACCTGGCGCAGAAGAAGGCTATTCACTTGATCAGTTTAGGGCGCATCTTGCAACTTATGATGGGATTGATAAAGTTAAGTTACGTGAAAATTATGCTCTTTTTTTAAAAGCTATTGTACCCGTTGCAGAAGAAGTTGGTATTGTCTTAACTGTTCACCCTGATGATCCTCCTCGCCCAATTTTAGGATTACCGCGAATAGTATCAACAATTGAAGATATGCAGTGGATAAAAGAAACTGTTGACAGCATACATAATGGTTTTTGTTTTTGCACAGGTTCTTATGGAGTTCGTAGTGATAATGATTTAGCAACAATGGCTGAAAAATTTGCTGACCGTGTTCATTTTATTCATTTACGAGCTACTGTTCGTGAAGATAACCCCCTATCTTTTCATGAAGGCGATCATTTAGCTAGTGACGTAGACATGTATTCGGTAATGAAGGCACTTATAACAGAAGAGCAACGTCGTAAAAAAGCGGGAATTAAACGATCTATTCCTGTTCGCCCAGATCACGGGCATCAAATGTTGGATGATCTGAAGAAAAAAACAAATCCTGGGTATTCAGCGATAGGTCGTTTACGTGGTTTAGCTGAAATTCGAGGTGTTGAGTATGCAATACTACGAACTTTTTTTAATTAATAAATGCGTAAATCCTAACAATTTCGATGCCCTTTTAAGGGCATTTTTTATTTTATATAAAAATAATAATTGATTTGAAAAATGAATAAGAGTTATTGATAATCTTCAATTAAATCATAAAATATTATAAGAGCATTTAACAATAATAGATTAGCATTCCGATAAAAATAGTATCGTAATACATAAAATGCTATTAAAGCATAACTATTTTGACATTCTATCCCTTTAAGCGTTATATTAATTATGATATTTTCTACATCTATATCATTAAGCAGTTTTTTATAAGCAGTTTAAAATTAAGAGGTGTAATATGGGTATCTTAAATAATATTTTTTCTAAAGTGTTTCCTAGTGCTCAAGCAACAGTAGATCATGCTGTTGAGGCAGTAAAAGATAAAGTCGGAGATATTACTGGCTCGGTTAAAGATACAGTATCAAAAGGTGCTGAACAGGTTAAGGAAAAGACAGAGCAGAGCACATCAGCATCAAATGTTGATGTTACGTCTATTCTTGATAATTTAGCTAAAAAACATCCTGAAGCGCTTAACTGGAAAACATCTATTGTTGACTTGTTGAAATTGTTAGGCATAGATAGTAGTTTAGATGCGCGTAAAAAATTGGCGCAAGAGCTGAATTATACCGGTAGCACTGATGATACAGCAGCAATGAATACTTGGTTAATTAAAGAAGTTATGAAGAAAATTGCAGAGAAAGGCGGCAATATTACTCATTTATTTTCTTGATTTTCCTATCTTAAAATAATAGCAATCCACCCAATATTGGGTGGATTTTTTATAATAGCCAATTAGCTATTGTACCCTTTCGCGCTAAATCAACAAATTGCCTTAAAAGCGTGTAATTGGTTCATTGCAGCATCAATCCCCTGAGATAATATAATATCAGTACAGCGCACTGATTCATCAATAGCTTGATCAATTAACGCCTGCTCTGGTTTAGATGGGGGGGTAAGAACGTAACCGACAACTTTATTCTTATCGCCTGGGTGACCAATACCAATTCTTAATCGATAGAAATTTAAATTATTACCCAATTTACTAGCGATATCTTTCAGCCCATTATGCCCACCATGACTACCACCAAATTTAAGTTTAGCAATACCAGGATTCAGATCCAGTTCATCATGTACAACTAATATTTCTTCTGGGGTTATTTGGTAAAATTTTGCCATAGCTTGCACCGCTTTACCACTTAGGTTCATGAATGTAGTTGGTACTAACAAACGCACATCATGATTAGAAATATTGACTCGTGATGTGTAGCCAAAAAATTTTGGCTCGTTTTTTAATGATTGATTATAACGCTGAACCAATTGTTCAATAAACCACGCACCAGCATTATGCCTTGTTGCAGTATATTCATTTCCTGGATTGGCTAGCCCTACAATCAGTTTTATCGTTGTCATAATGTTTATTATTTGTTGGTCTCTTGTGAAAAAAGCCCCAAATGGGGCATTTTAATTAATGGTAAAATAGATTATTGATGGAACATAGCTGAAATTGATTCTTCGTTACTGATCCGACGAATTGCTTCAGCAAGCATACCTGATAGTGTTAACTGGCGAACATTTTTCAGTGCTTTTACTTCAGCTGTTAGTGGAATTGTGTCACAAACAACAATTTCATCAATAGCACTGTTTTTAATGTTACTTACTGCCTTTCCTGAAAAAATTGGGTGTGTTGCATAGGCAAACACTCTTTTGGCACCCCGCGCTTTTAAAGCATCGGCTGCTTTACAAAGTGTTCCTGCTGTATCAATCATATCATCCACTAAGATACAGTCTCTATCCGCAACATCACCAATGATATTCATCACTTCAGCTTCATTTGCACGCTGACGACGCTTATCAATAATTGCCATATCAGTATCATTAAGGAGTTTTGCAATAGCTCGAGCTCGAACAACACCGCCAATATCAGGTGAAACTACGATTGGACGCTCAAACTCACGCTGCAACATATCTTCTAAAATAACAGGGCTACCAAATACGTTATCGACAGGTACATCAAAAAAACCCTGAATTTGTTCTGCATGAAGATCAACGGTTAAAACCCTATCAACACCAACAGTGGATAAAAAATCAGCAACGACTTTAGCGGTAATAGGTACACGAGCCGAACGAACTCGGCGATCTTGTCTTGCATAACCAAAATAAGGAATAACAGCAGTAATACGACCCGCTGATGCACGTCGCATAGCGTCGATCATGACCAGTAATTCCATTAAATTGTCATTGGTAGGAGCACAAGTTGATTGAATAATAAAAACATCTTCACCACGGACATTTTCATTGATTTGGACATTAACTTCACCATCACTAAAACGGCTTACCACAATGTCACCAAGTGAAGTATAAAGGCGATTAGCTATACGCTTTGCTAGTTCGGGTGTGGCATTACCAGCAAAAAGCTTCATATCAGGCACGAGAAATCCTCAAGCATGTATTGATGATTACTTAATTGTAATCGGTTAAATCGGGGCTATAATTATATAATCATTTATCTATCATGCTCAACCACAATATAAAAATATTTAATAAGTTTTTATAAATCATTCATTAAAAAATTCAACTGTAAGATACTTTTGCTGTGAGGAAAAAATCGAGTAAACTAGCAAGCAAACTATCAATTAGCTTTAATAAATTTCATAACCTAAGTAGATACTGTGATGAACGAACAATTAAACTCAGATAACGAAAATATCAAATCTAAAAGAACCATTCGTAGTTTTGTTTTACGACAAGGTCGTTTAACGAAAGGGCAAGAACAAGCACTAAACAATTTATGGCCTGTTTTTGGAATTGAGTATGATGCAAATTCACCCATTTATTTTGCTACTGGCAAACCAACCGTTTTGGAAATTGGATTTGGTATGGGGGCTTCGTTAATTGAAATGGCTAAAAATGCACCTAATAAAAACTTTTTAGGCATTGAAGTGCACAAGCCTGGGGTGGGGGCTTGTTTAATGGCTATTGAAGAAAACCAATTATCGAACTTAAAAGTGATGTGCCATGACGCTGTTGAAGTATTAGAAAATATGATCCCTAATCATTCACTAGATAAAGTGCAAATCTTTTTCCCTGATCCATGGCATAAAGCAAGGCATAACAAACGTCGTATTATTCAGCCTAAATTTGTACAATTAATTCGCCAAAAATTAAAATTGGGCGGTATTTTGCACTTAGCAACGGATTGGCAACATTATGCAGAACATATGTTAGATGTTTTAAATCAGGCAGAAGGTTTTGAAAACTTATCGCCAAGTAGCAACTACATTCCAAGACCTGATGATAGACCGATTACTAAATTCGAAAAACGAGGCCAGAATTTAGGTCACGGCGTTTGGGATCTCCAATTTGTAAACAAATAATTATGTAAAGGAGCTACTATGCAAAATGAAACGATCAATCTACTTCGTCAGCATCGCTCTATTCGTGCTTATAAATCAATATATTTAACTCAAGAGCAAATAATGTCAATTGTTAGATCAGCTCAGTCGGCTTCTAGCTCTAATTTTATTCAATGTTCGACAATTATTCGTATTACTGACCCCAATAAGCGTGAAAAACTAGCTTATTATGCTGGTGGCCAAAAATATGTTAACCAAGCCCCTGAATTTTGGGTGTTTTGTGCCGATTTTAATCGGCATTATCAAATTGATCCACAACTAAGCCTAGGGAAAGCTGAGCAGCTATTATTGGGCTGTATTGATACTGCTATTATGGCACAAAATGCAGTGATTGCTGCTGAATCCTTAGGATTAGGCGCTGTATACATTGGCGGATTGCGCAACAGCCTTGATAAAGTTACTCAATTACTTGACTTGCCCAAATACGTCCTTCCACTTTTTGGACTTTGCCTTGGCTATCCAGATGATAATCCAGAAATAAAACCAAGATTACCACAAGATCTAGTCTTTTTTGAGAACCATTATCGCCCCATTGATAGGGAAATTTTGGCAAAATATGATGTTCAAATGGATGATTACTATAAAGCTCGTAGTACTAATCAAAAAGCTGGCGGTTGGAGCAATAAAATTGTGAATACAATAAACAACGAGCAACGCGATTTTGTTTTAAATTATTTGCATAAACAAGGATGGATCGTCAAATGAATAATAATCATTATCAGCTAGATAAAGTCGTTATAATTAGTCGCCACGGTATTCGTACTCCATTACACAATACTTTACAGTTTTTAGAAAAAGCAACGCCTTTTAAATGGCCAAAATGGAACCATCCATATGGTTATTTAACAACACGAGGTGGCGTGTTAGAAGCCTATTTTGGCCACTATTTATCAACTTGGCTTGAAAAACACAATATAAAATTATCAAAAACCGATACCAAATTATTTGTGTATGCTAACAGCCTGCAAAGAACAGTTGCAACCGCTCAATTCCTGGCAATTGGCGCCTTTGCTGGGTATGATATTCCTATTCATCACAAATATTCTATTGAAAATATGGATCCTATTTTCGATCCTAGTTTGCGAGATGATTCGCCAGAATTTAAATATGCAGTATTGCATGATATTAAAGAAGCCAACAAAGCCACCAACATCTTTGAAAATCTAGCCCCTGCTTATCAAATCCTTTCCGATATTTTAGATTATAAACACTCAAAGTTATATGCCGAATATCAATGTAATTTAGCTAAAATCCCATCACAACTCTATTTCAAAAAACATGAAGAACCAGCGCTACTTGGACCTCTTGCAATAGGAACTTCGGCCGTTGATGCGTTTTTATTACAATACTATTCAGCCTTTCCAAAAGAACAAATTGCATGGGGAAGACTAACTAGCCAAGAACAGTGGCAACAAATTATCGCTATTCGTAATCAATATATTCGTTTAGTTTTCCAATCTAAAACGCTTGCTAAACATTCTGCTACCCTCATTATCAATATGATAAGTGATCTAATACAACGAGATAATAAAGTAAACCTACTTGTTGGTCATGATAGCACTATTGCCGCATTACTTGGTGCATTAGACTTTAAAGACTATCAACTACCAAATCAATTTGAAACAACACCTATTGGTGGCAAGATCACTTTACAACGTTTTCGTCACCTACCTACAGATAAATACTTTTTTAATGCCGAATATATTTATCAAAGCTTTGAACAACTACATAGCGGGCAAGCGCTTGATGCCAATAATCCACCACAACATTATCAACTACATTTGAACAATGCTTCTGTTAATAGTGACGGTTATTACGATTGGTTAGACTTTGAAAAACGAATGAAACCTTTTATAACAAAATAATGCACGATTCAATTATCCGACTAACACCATAAATAGCTAATAATTATAAAAGTTAGGCTAATTTTATTTAGCAAAAGGTTAATTATCAAAACGTTTCAGGTAGAATTACATTTTAGTATAAATATTTATTGTTGGGCTTACTTGAATATTAGGCAGGTATAATATTCAAGTAAGCTAAATTAGCACAATAATATAATTTATTTCAAAACCAATTGCCATCTAGCAATTCCAACCAATTATTTTAATCTTATTTTTCTAAATTCTAAACATAAATCTAGATGGGTAAAGTTATATAAAATACAAAATAAAATTAGTAATGAAATACAATCGATTTTACCAAGTGTTATCCCGATCACTTTTTCCTCGTTCATTCCATTATTTGCCCTTTTTTTTGACTTTTAATTAGCCTAATTTTGTGTAAATCAGGGTTAACAAAACATCTTCTTTGGATTGTCATACAGCTTTCTGTGTTGTTTGCCTCATTTTTATCTTTGTTTTAGGATCGTTGCTTCAATTTAATGTAACCTTAGGTGCAATTGCTAGTAGGTTTTGTTTTGCAAAACAACTATATATTATGTTTATATAGGTTTTATGTATGTTAAAATAGGATTTGAAAGATCATACCTAGTTTTTGGTTTTATCGCATTTAGTTTTACGCGAATATCTTCTTTCACACTATCAGTCCGTGGTCCATGGGATCTATGGAAGCAGAAAAACAGCGAACAATCTGAGCTCTGGCAGATACTCTCTGTAATAATTACATTAGATTAGGATATATTATGAAAATATTAGTTACTGGTGGATGCGGATATATAGGAAGCCATACGTGTGTCCAACTTATTAAATCCGGTTATACACCAATTATTATTGATAATTTGTTCAACAGTAAAGTATCAGTATTAGATAGAATACAAAAAATCACAGGTCAATCGGTCGATTTTTATCAAGGTGATGTGTGTGATGAAAAATTATTAGCTAAGATCTTTACAGAACATGATATCAAAGCAGTGATTCATTTTGCTGGGTTAAAAGCAGTTGGTGAATCAGTACACAAACCTCTCGAATATTATGAAAATAACGTTTACGGCAGTATCACTCTAATGAAAGCAATGCGAGAGGCAGGTGTTAAGCAGCTAGTGTTTAGCTCGTCGGCCACCGTCTATGGCGAACTCGCCCCTGTACCTTATGTTGAAACCTTGCCACAAGGGCTACCGACTAGCCCATATGGCAAAAGTAAATTAATGGTAGAACAATGTATAATGGATTTAGCTGTTGCCGAATCTGATTGGTCACTGACTATACTACGGTACTTTAATCCTGTTGGGGCCCATTCAAGTGGATTGATGGGCGAAGATCCTCTAGGCATTCCTAATAATCTTATGCCATATATTACTCAGGTTGCTGTAGGTAAGCGAGAATCATTAGCTGTTTTTGGTAATGATTACCCAACAACAGATGGGACTTGTATTCGTGATTTTATACATGTCGTTGATTTAGCTGATGGACACATTGCTGCACTAAAAGCCGATCACGACAAAGCTGGTGTTCATATTTATAATTTGGGTTCTGGTATTGGTTACAGTGTATTACAAGTGATCAAAGCTTTTGAAAAAGTATCAGGAAAAGCGCTTAACTGGCACTTTGCGCCAAGGCGATCTGGCGATTTACCCGCGTTTTGGGCTGATGTCAAAAAAGCAGAACATAAATTAGGTTGGAAAACCAAATTAACACTAGATGACATGGTAAAAGATTCGTGGAATTGGCAATCAAATAACCCTCAAGGCTATCCTGATTAAGTTGTATGACATCGATAAAATAAACAAAATTAAAATAGAAGTAAAAATAGCTAATTTTAATCCGATTGATCCCCCTTTTTCGTTATAATTTATTAATCAACCAATAGGTGCGCGTTTCGCCACATAGAGCAAAACGGCCCTGACAAGGACAAGAAGAAACATTTATTCAAGAACAAAATCCTAGTTATTATTCAACTTGTTTTTTTGTACCTTAGATGGCACCAAGTTAGCATTAATTGGTCAAGATGCCGAAAACCAATTGTGGCATAATAGTTCAATTAATATCTGCACTTGAACAAAGTCAACATGCATTACTGATCGATTGCCGATCATTAAAAGCTAAACTTGTTTCTATTCCTAGAGATTTTTCTGTGATTATCATTAATTCAAATATCAAACGAAGTTTAATTAACAATGAATATAATGTTCGATGTAAACTATGTGAGGTAGCAGTCAAAGCCCTTAAAGTAAAATAACTAAGAGATGCTTCATTAACCGAATCACAATATATTTAAAACTTGCTTGCTCCCATTGTATTCAAACGGTCTCATTATGTAATCACTGAAAACGAACGCACGCTAAAAGTGACGCAAGCTTTAGTGGTAATTATAAATTATTATCAATACTTATGATCAATAGCCACAACTTAACGCGTGATGATTATTGAAATAATTCACGGCGTAATTGGTAAACTAGATGGTGTACGGATGGCTAGTGGTAGCTTTGGCGGATATGTTGTGGTATTAGTGCCAAAAGATAAAGTCAATCCGGTTAGAGCGGTTGTTAGCGATAATTAGGCTAAAAATTGGTATTAAAAAAGGTTTTTACGGCTGTAATTCAAGTGAATGGTTCAGTGTGATATGCCTATAAAATAAATTATTACACTTTTAAATAAGCAAGCAATGCATATCAAATTTCCAAACCGAGGAGGTGACATGGTTCTCTTGTATATTACCAGTTAACGGGCAAAATTGCGAAGCCTTACTTGAATGCCAATCACTAGAACAATACCAACAATAAGATGCCTATTTAGGTGTTACAATTGATATTAACAATAAACATTATCTAATTAGCACTAACCAATGTGCCAATCTGTTATATGGTGGAAAATTAGGTTTTGACAAAAAACGATAGCAAATTTAAGCCCAATTCGAGCAACAGGTAACATTTTGATTAATTTCTCCTGATAAAGAGTAGGGTGGCTGGCTAGCTGAGTGTAAAAGCCACATCAGTTAATTTAACTAATTACGCTTATTTTAATCTTGATGGAGAAATAAGTTAGAATATCCTTAATCACAGTTTGTGGTGCTAACTTAATTTACAATAATTATTTGGTGAAAGCCATTAAATACGATATGGATTTGTAACAACCCGAACTTTTATTTAGGCAAACTACATGAAAGATGAAAGTCTTGAGCGGTAAATAAATGGCGGTTATGGGCATATTTACTTATTAGATAAAACACAGACTATTGCAACTCAACTTATTTCGCCTGCTCAAAAAGTAATAATGAATGTAATAACAACTCAACCTTCATTACAAATATATACAGGTTGTTTTTTCAGAATAAGCCAAACTGATACAATGGTAAATATGGGAATTTTGCAGGTGTAGCACTAGAAGCACTGTTTTTACCCGATAGTTCTCGTCATATTGAATGGTCACAACCAAGTAGGCTTTTACAGACTTAACAAATTCATGATCACCTAACGACTTAATTTGTTATAAATTAAATCATTTGACTCATTTACGGACATATATTGATAGAAACTAGCTTTTTTCTGTAAGTATTCCTCGTATATGTAAATTGAATAAAAGAATTTGTACGTTTAAACTAACAATCCTAATCAAAATTGGGTATGATACGGTTATCATACCCAATGGATAAATATAAAATATGACAAGCAAAGCCTTAACAGCTATTTTTCCGGGCACTTTTGACCCTATCACCAATGGTCATATTGACCTTGTGACACGAGCCTCGCTACTATTTCCTCGATTAATCGTTGCTATTGCTGAAAATCCTAATAAACAAACACTGTTTACCCTAGAAGAACGGGTAAATTTAGCATCAACTTCGGTCGAGCACTTGCTTAATGTCGAAGTGATAGGATTTGATAATTTAATGGCAAATTTTGCTCAAACTCATAATGCTACAGTCATTGTTCGTGGAGTCCGAACAACACACGATTTTGAATACGAAAGGCAACTTGCTGAAATGAATCGTGCGTTAAAATCCGATTTAGACACCATTTTTTTAATGCCATCAATTGCGATGGGGTTTATTTCATCAACAATCGTGAAAGATGTCGCCTATCATGGTGGTAATATCACAAATTTAGTGCCAAAGCATGTCAAAACAGAATTACTCAAACGCTTAATATAAATTAAAAAAACGTCTATGGCTAATTTTTATACCCAACAGAAAAAAAAACTTACTAAACAAAAATTGATAGTAACAATTGCATCCTTAGATGCTTTTGGGCAAGGAGTTGCTAGTTATAAAGGTAAAACAGTTTTTGTTAAATCAGCTTTGCCTGATGAAACCGTTGATATTGAACTGACTGAAGACAAAAAAAATTATGCTAAAGCCAAAGTCATTAGATATCATAATCAAAGCCAAAATCGCGTTAAACCACAATGTCAATATTATCAGCAATGTGGTGGTTGTGAATTGCAACATATTGCACCTCATTTGCAACAACAAGCAAAATATAATGCATTAATTAACCTGCTACAAAAAGAAACGGGACAATCTTTAGCAAATATTACTCAAAATTCCCCCATAATTATTGCCGATCAGCCTTACCATTATCGGCGGCGAGCAAGGCTTTCAATTAATATAGTTAAAGGCGAATTAGTTATTGGATTTCGCCAAGCTGAGTCAAACAAAATAATTAATATTAAACGTTGTCCCATATTAGTTAATGAATTAGATACACTGCTAATACCATTGCAAAGTATATTTAGCAATTTTAAACAGAAAAAAGCACTTGGTCATATTGAATTAATTTCAGTCGACAGTGGTATTATTATTGTTTTAAGGCATACTATGCCTTTACTTGAGTATGATGCTAACTTATTGAAAGAGTTCGCAGAAAATTACAACCTTTCACTTTATTTTCATGGTAAAGATTTAGTACATATTACAGGTAATACAGAGCATTTTTATTTAATTAATCATTTAAAATTAACTTTTAGCCCTCTAGATTTTATCCAAGTAAATTGTAAAATAAATCAAAAAATGATCAATCAAGCACTTGATTGGTTAACATTACAACCAACTGACCAAGTCTTAGATCTCTTTTGTGGTATGGGTAATTTTTCATTACCTATAGCAACATTAAGTAAAACAGTAACAGGTATTGAAGGTATTGATGCACTGGTTGAAAAAGCAAAATTTAACACTATATTAAATAGTAATAGGATTTGTGCTGAAACCAATTTTTTAGCTAGCAACTTAGACGATACTCAACAATTTTCGATATGGAGCCAATCACAATTTAATAAGGTATTATTAGATCCAGCAAGAGCGGGGGCATTAAATGCAGTAATAGAAATTGCAAAATTAGCTCCATCTAAAATTGTTTATATATCATGTAACCCTGCTACTCTAGCTCGCGATAGCAAACAACTTATAGATGCAGGATACAAAATTGCTCAAGTTGCTATTTTAGATATGTTTCCACAAACCAAACATATTGAATCAATGTTGTTGTTAATAAAATCAGGAACATAATTTATGGTAACTATCAGAGGCGCGCACCAACATCGAGAAGAACATTATTCTCTTGCTCAATTTGAAGTTGAGCAATGGGCAAAACAAGAACTATTATTAGCTAACCCAGCATCTTATAAAAAGTTTAGAGAAGTTTGGGATTTTTGTTTTGAAAACAGCGCTGGAGCCTCTGAGCAATTTTTCTGTTTCCAAAATGCTATCGAAATGGTTGAGATCCTATCGACTCTAAATATGGACATCAATAGTTTATGTGCTGCTTTATTGCTTCCTTTTGTTGATGCCAAAATTATTCGCCGTGAGGATATCCCTGAAGATTTTGATCGTGAAATTTCTCACATCATCTCTAACATTGTTAAAATGAAAGAAATTCGTCAATTGCGTGCAATCCGCAACGGTAGTGCTACAACAGAACAAATTGATAGTATTCGTCGCATGCTATTGGCGATGGTTAATGATTTCCGAAGTGTAGTCATCAAATTGGCTGAGCGTATTACCTATTTACGTAATTTAATCAAATCTCCCCAAGAAGAACAAGTTTTGGTAGCTAAAGAGTGTTTTAATATTTATGCACCTTTAGCCAATCGCTTAGGAATAGGGCAATTAAAATGGGAGTTAGAAGATTTCTGTTTCCGCTATTTATTCCCAGACGAGTATCGGCTTATTGCTAAAAAATTGCAAGAAAAGCGATTAGATCGTGAATTATATATCCATCAATTTGTTAAACATCTACAAAAGCTGATGAACAAAGATCATATTCGCGCAGAGGTTTATGGTCGTCCTAAACATATTTATAGTATATGGCGGAAAATGGAACGTAAACATCTTGAATTCGAAGATCTATATGATATCCGAGCTGTGCGTATTATCTGCGATCGAATTGAAGATTGTTATAATGCCTTAGGCATCGTCCACAGCCATTACAAACATATCGCTAAAGAATTTGATGATTATGTTGCTAATCCCAAACCAAATGGTTATCAATCAATTCATACTGTCGTTTATGGCCCACAAGATAGGGCCATTGAAATTCAAATCCGTACTGAACAAATGCACAACGATGCAGAACTAGGCGTTGCTGCTCATTGGAAGTATAAAGAAGGTAGTACCGACAAAATGACAGCTTATGACCAGAGAATTTCTTGGTTAAGAAAATTATTAACATGGCAACAAGAAATGTCTGAACGTGGCGAAATTCAAGAAGCCGTTCGTAGTCAGATTTTTGATGACCGGGTTTATGTTTTTACACCGAAAGGCGATGTTGTCGACTTGCCAGCACGATCCACACCACTTGATTTTGCTTATCATATACATAGTGATGTTGGTCATCGTTGTATCGGTGCCAAAGTTGGTGGTCGAATTGTGCCTTTTACCTATAATTTAAAAATGGGCGATCAAGTTGAAGTTATCACTCAAAAACAACCTAACCCAAGCCGTGATTGGCTAAATTCTAATACAGGATTTGTTAACAGTAGCCGAGCAAGAGCCAAAATTCAAGCATGGTTTAAAAAACAAGATCGTGATAAAAATATTGTTGCTGGTGAACAAATACTAGCAAATGAACTTGAACCGCTAAATATTAGTTTAAAAAGTGTCGAAAAAATCTTAATCAATAAATATAATGCTCACTCTTTTGAAGAGGTATTAGCAGGTATTGGTAGTGGTGATGTAAAAATAAATCAATTGGTCAATTTCATCAATGCACAATTTAACAAACCAACAGCGAAAGAAGAAGACGAAGCAGCATTAAAACAGATTGCCCAAAAATTTAATGCACAAACAAAAAATACTAATAAAGCTAGTAATAAAAAAGGCGGTGCAATTATTATTGAAGGTGTGGGTAACCTAATGTATACCATTGCAAACTGTTGTCGCCCCATTCCTAACGATCCAATTACAGGCTTTGTTACTCAAGGACGCGGGATCTCAATTCATCGGGCTGATTGCGAGCAATTACAAGAACTAAAAAATCATGCACCAGATCGTATCACTCAAGCGACTTGGAATAATACTATCAATTCAAGCTACACAATAGCGGTACAAATTATTGCTAACGATCGGAGTGGTTTGTTGAGAGATATTACCACTATTTTAGCTAATGAAAAGGCAAACGTTCTTGGTTTAATTAGCCGCTCAGATATAAAACAACAATTAGCGACTATTGATGTAGACATGGAAATTTCTCATCAAGAATCGTTAAGTCGAATACTCAATAAAATAAAACAGCTATCTGATGTTATTGAAGCCAAACGTTTTCATGGGTAAAACGGCTGGCGGTTAATTAGCAAAATTGCCACAATCTGATCTGTGGCAATATATTGATAATTATATTCTTTCTAAAATTTCAAATTGGTAATCGTAAGCGTTTTTATCGTCGGCTTGATGATTCTCACAATAAGCTTGTCGCCATGAATCAAATCTGTAATCTGGGAAAAAAGTATCGCCTTGTACATTAGCATTGATATGTGTTAAATAGAGCCGATCCACCATAGATAGCACTTGGTGATAAATATTGCCACCACCGATAAGAAACGCCTCATCTGCCACTTGGCTTTTAGCCACTAATAATGCTTCATCAACCGACTTCGTCCAGCTAATATGCTCATGGTTAATAACCAATTTTTCAGTTTGGCGACTAATAATAATATTGTGTCGATTGGGCAAAGGTCGACCTATAGACTCAAAGGTTTTCCGTCCCATAATAACAGGTTTATTAAGTGTGTTTTTTTTAAACCATGCCAGATCTGCAGGCAAATGCCAAGGCATCTGATTATTTAAGCCAATAACACGATTATGTGCCATCGCAACAATAATACTTAAAATCATTTTTTCCTTTTTATACATAACCCAAAGATTTAATATGTTTATTTACATTCTCAGGAAACACCGTCTGGCTCCAAAGTCGCTCACTCAAAGAACGTAACGGCTCCTTTTGCCCAGCAACAATCCAATTAGCTAGCGCTGTAGCCACATCAGGATAAATTATCGGCTTTGGCGAGGGTAAATCAAGCCAATACTTTAGCTTAATACCGTTTAAGTTTTCCATAACTGTTGCCATATCAAGTGATTGTAAACATTGAGCATTATAGATTTGTTCAAATTGTCCTGAAACTGGCTTAGTAAGAATTTTTTTACCAAGCGCTAATGCTTCGGAAATCAACGCAAATCCTGTATTTGAAATAATTCCTGAACAACTAATCAGCTCATTTGTAAAACTATCTCTACCTAGTGGTTTCAAAGATACATTGCCATAGCTAGTAACTTGTTTTATCTCTGGATGGAAACAGATAAATTGATAATTATTAAATGGTTTTAACATATTAATCACTTCATCTATGCTTTCAAAAGGCAAGTAGACTACGATCTTGCCATCTTCTGATGGTATAGCTTGGAATGAGTCTATCATTGGTGGTAGTAACTTATGCCCAAAATGAAACCAATGTAGGCCAATAGGTTCAGTTACCGGAGCATAATACTTCATAATCACATTTGCAACTAGCCCATATTCTTTAGGCTTAAGATATTCGCATACGGCCTGATTGCTTATTCCTAAACAGTCACGATCCTGATGATGTGCAGCCCAAGCGCTCACTGGTTCAAAATCACTGATAATACAGTCATACTTTGATAAATCAAGCTCATACACATCTTTTATAAGCCTGAAAGCTCGGATTCGTTGCACGGTTTTACGAAAATTAATTTTTCCATTCTGTGTTGCAAAAGTTACTCCACGGAAAGTTCTATAATTCCCAAAAACTTCCATATCAAAATAATCTTTAGGATCACGTCCACTGAAAATATAATCAACATCAGCACCAGCTTTTTTCAATGCTTTAGCTAGTGTTCTACAACGACTAACATGACCATTACCTGTTCCTTGAACACCAAAGAGAATTTTCATATCTTTATTATTCGTCAATTTTAACTATATAAATATAATAGCAGAACAGCTTATTATTATGAAAATTATTTTGCATGATTAAATAAAATTATAGCATTAATAGTTATCATAATTCTGCATTGATTGTGACTAAGCTATCATTTTCTATCTTTTGTTGAGCTTATATATAGATTTTGACAAATACTAATAATTGTTTTTCATTTTGGCAAAAAATGCTAATATATCATTGTTATGACTGTAATTAATTATTGGCAAAAAATTAGCAAACGCTTAATTATCAAAACCGCTTTATCGCACTTATTATTAGGTGTGATTGCTACTGGATTTGGTTTTCACCAAGAAAATGCATTGCCTGCTCAACAGCTGATTTCTCAGGTTGATATTATTGCTATTACTGCAATAGTACAAGAGCATCAATCCCAATTAAAAATTAAACCTCAAACATTCGTCTCATCACAAAAACAGTATTTTGATAAGCAAATTCTTTTACAAAATAACGATGCTCTTTGTCTAAATACAACCATTAGATTATCACCAAATAATGGAATAAGAGCTGGTCCTCACGCTGCCATATAAAGAGTTTATCACTCAATTAAATGAATTTGCCCTATTATAAGGTTATAAGCCTTTATTATTTGTATAAAAAGAATAAGAGAGAAGTTATGTTATTAAAATTATTAACAAAAGTATTCGGTAGCCGTAATGATCGTGTATTAAAAAGTATGCGCCAGCGAGTTGAAAAAATTAATGCACTTGAACCAGCAATGGAAGCATTGTCAGATGTAGAACTAAAAGCAAAAACGGCAGAGTTTAAACAAAAAGTTGCAGCAGGGACCAAATTAGATAATATTTTAGAAGAAGCTTTTGCTGTAGTTCGTGAAGCAAGTAAGCGCGTATTTGGCATGCGCCATTTCGATGTTCAGTTAATTGGTGGTATGGTATTAAATGAACGATGCATTGCAGAAATGCGTACTGGTGAAGGTAAAACCTTAACAGCGACATTACCAGCCTATTTAAATGCGTTAACTGGCAAAGGTGTGCACATCATTACGGTTAATGATTACTTAGCGCAACGCGATGCAGAAAATAATCGCCCTTTATTCGAATTTTTAGGCTTAACTGTCGGTATTAACCTACCCAATATGCCACCACAAATAAAGCGAGAAGCTTACAATGCGGATATCACTTACGGCACGAATAATGAATATGGGTTTGATTATTTACGTGACAATATGGTGTTTAGCAAAGATGCTCGTGTACAACGGCCACTTTATTATGCTTTAGTCGATGAAGTTGACTCAATATTAATTGACGAAGCAAGAACACCGCTAATTATTTCAGGACAAGCTGAAGATAGTTCCGATAGATATATCAGTATTGATAAGATTATCCCTTATTTAATTCGTCAAGAAAAGGAAGACTCTGATCAGTTTCAAGGCGATGGAGACTTTTCAATTGATGAAAAATCACGCCAAGTTAACTTAACTGAACGAGGATTAATAAAAGTCGAAGAGTTATTGATTAAACAAGGCATTATGAAGAGTAATGAATCACTTTATGCACCAAATAATATTGTTTTAATGCATCATGTTAATGCTGCTCTACGTGCCCATCATCTATTTCACCGCGATGTTGATTATATTGTTAAAGATAACGAAATCATCATTGTTGACGAACACACAGGTCGAACAATGGAGGGACGTCGTTGGTCTGATGGATTGCATCAAGCAGTTGAAGCGAAAGAACATGTTAAAATCCAAAATGAGAACCAAACACTTGCTTCAATTACATTCCAAAACTATTTCCGATTATATGAAAAATTAGCTGGTATGACAGGCACAGCGGACACTGAAGCATTTGAATTTAATCAGATTTACGGTTTAGATACAATTGTTATCCCAACTAATCGTCCTATGCAAAGAAAAGATCACCCTGATCTTGTTTACATAACTGAAATAGAAAAGATCAATGCAATTGTAGCTGATGTACAAAAATGTGTAAAAACAGGACAACCTGTTTTAGTTGGAACAGCTTCAATCGAAAAATCTGAACTAGTCTCACAAGCATTTAAAAAAGCAGGAATTAAACACAATGTGCTAAATGCTAAGTTCCATGCTCAAGAAGCCGAAATCATTGCTAATGCTGGGAGTAAAGGAGCAGTTACTATTGCAACTAACATGGCGGGGCGAGGTACCGATATTATGCTTGGCGGTAACTGGCAAAATGATATAGCAAAAATTGA
>NZ_LZHP01000049.1:0-8841 GCF_001690605.1 Gilliamella sp. Nev6-6
GCTTCGATAGCTGCGAGTAAGAATGCGGTTGAGAATAACCGTTTAACTACGCGTAGAGAGAATAAACGAATTAGAAAATTGGCTAAAGGAGATAAGCAGGAAGAATTACGTTATCTTGCAGCAGCATGTGCACTAATTAAATGTTCGTCCGAACTGGCTGATAATGACCCGCAGAAAGCGGCACTCCGAGAACTAGAAAAGTTAGGCAGTAGTGACGAGTTACAAGCATATAGAGAAACGCTTGCAGCTCAAGAACACACAAAAAATAGAACTATATTTGGTATACCTTATCAAAAAAATGAAAAGTTATTTCAGTATACATTTTTTGATGGTATTTTTGATGGTACAAAGAATATTGATAATGAATACAGCATAACCACTCGAGCAGGAGGAGTCCTTCAGATTGGGTTTGCTGCTATCGATGGGTTTGGAGCAGCCGCATTATCACCAGGTTGCAGCTCAGTGGTGGGATGTATACCAAGTGCATATCTAACATGGTCAATGGCTGATAATGGCGTAACGGGAGCAATGACCGTTTATTATGGCAAAACTTATCATACGCAAACAGCCGAGGGGCTAGCTAAGATATTAGGCGTGTCAGTATCAGATGCTGAATTGTTATTTTCACTTTCAACAGCTGGCGTTACTGCAAAAGGTATGAGCGATTTAGCCCGGAAAGCGAGAGCTATAGGGCAGTTATCGGCTAAAGAAATAAAGCAAATAAGTAAAGAGCTAGAAAAAACTCAAGCCAAAACGGGAGCAAAAGAAAATCGCCCTTTAGATAAAAAAGCCTTAGAAGCCGAGCACGGGGCAGGAAAAGTTCAACAAGGCGGTGGAAATTATAAGGAAACTAAGGATAAAATATATGATGGTCAAGTTGCAAACTCAAAAGCTAATGAGAGCAGCAATTTTGGTGAGCATGTTAAAAATGAGCAGAAGGTTAATGCCAATTCAGGTAAACGTCCAGAAGACAAAGTTTGGTCTGAAACAAATAAAAAAGACTCAGTTACAAATGCTTATGGTCATTGGGATAAACATAAACACGAGTTTCCAGAATTTCAAAACTCGAAGGAGTATGTTGATGCTGCCCATAATTTTGTAAGAAATCCACCAGAAGGCACTTTGACAAAAGTTAGAAAAAATGGTGATACTGTATATTACAATCCATCAACAAATATTTTTGCTATAAAGAATGCTGATGGAACCCCAAAAACAATGTTTAAACCAAATCCAGCATCTCATGGATATAAAAACAATTTGGAGTATTTCAATGCACAAAAATGATGAATTATATATATGCCGCGTATGTGGTTTAGAACAATCAGAGCCTCAATGGGGTATTGATGGAGAATCTCCTACGTATAATATTTGTGAATGTTGTGGTGTGGAATTTGGATATGAAGATTCAACTTTAATAGGTATCAGAACTTATCGAGATAAGTGGATAAAATCAGGTGCTAAATGGAATTGTGTAAAATACCAACCTATTAGCTGGTCGCTTAATAAGCAGTTAGCTAATGTACCTAAAAAATATTTATAGTACAAGCATCTAACATGTCCAACTTAAATATGGAAAAGGGTAATATGTTAGTAATGCAAAAACGACCCTATCCTGCATTTTGTGTTTTTGTCAGTTAGAGGTGACGGTTAACACTGTCACCAAATCCTATAATTCCAATAAAACAAAACACTATTCAAAAAAAGGAGTACATATCGTACCAGCGAGGCCATGAATTATGAATAATGAAGTATCAATAAATATAAGAAATCAAATTAATCAAAGTGTCATGTATAGTTTACTTGGCAGAGCAACAAAAAAAATGAGAGGCATTACAGCAGAATTAAATAAAGATAATTTATTAACAATAAAAATGTTTTTTGATAATAACTTATCAGAAGAAGAGGAAGAAGAAATGCAGATAGCTAATACTGAAGTTGTAGCTGATTTTTTCAATGATTTTAAAGATATCTATCTTGATTTATTGGTTGTACATAAATCAATAGATATTTGTGATAAAAAAGGTAATTTAGGCTGGTTTTATTTGCGTAAAGAATATTAGCAATAATTAACTGAGACATTTTTATTTTAAACAGACTAAGAAGATCCCTATCTAAAAAGTGGGATCTTTTTTGTAAATACCCCAAACTTAGTACACAACTCACGTAGAAAATCATGCTGCTTGTTTTAGTGTTTTATACTCAATCGGTGTCATGTTATTTAATGCCTCATGCGGCCTTTCGGTGTTATAAACCGTTAACCATTCTTCAGTTATTCTCCTTGCTTGCGCTAAGTTGTTAAAAAGATATAAATCGAGTACCTCAGTACGATAGGTACGATTAAATCGTTCAATATAGCCATTTTGATAAGGGCTATCGGGCTCTATATAATCAATGGCTATATCATGTGATTTAGCCCAGTTTATAAAGGTTTTTCCTGTAAATTCTGGTCCATTATCTACTCGTATTTTTAATGGATAGCCATGATATTCGGCCAGTTTATCTAAATAACGGGTAATCCTTCTTGCCGGTAAGCTTACTGCAATATCAATACCTAACGCCTCACGATTAAAGTCATCGATAACATTGAATGTCCTAAAGCGACGTTGATTACAACGACTATCACTCATAAAATCCATTGACCAGCTTCACCTTGTTTACTGGGTGCTGATAGCCTTTCTGGGCTTCGTGGAGGAATGCGTTTTTTACGCTTTACCCTGAGATTAAGCTTTAATTCACAATACACCCGATATACCCGTTTATGATTCCATTGATAGCCGAGCTTTCTGATACGATTAAAACACTTAGGAAAGCCCCAGCGTAAATGCCGGTCTGTGATAGCATTCAACACTGAAACAATCACTGAATCATCCAGTAACTTAGGTTGATAATAGTAAGCACAACGGCTTAAACCAACAATGGCACAACTCATTGCAATAGTAACCGAATGATTTTGTTGTAGTTGCTGTGCCCATGTTTTACGCGCCTTTGTGGGCACTAAAGCTTTTTTATGATTTCTTTCTGAAGCTGGGATTTTAAACTTAGCTCAGCAAACATCTGTTTAAGCTTACGATTTTCAGCCTCAAGCTCCTTTAAGCGTTTGATATCCGACGTTTCCATTCCGCCGTATTTTTCTCGCCATTTATAGAAAGTTGAATTACCCATGCCATATTTACGACAGAGTTCCTTGACAGGAATACCTGCTTCAGCTTCTTTTAAAATAGCGACGATTTGATGTTCAGTCATTTTTTTCATAATTGAATCCTCTTTTACTTTTATCATAGAGAATTTTCTACTTTTTGGCTGTACTATTTTAGGGGGTAGCTACACATAGGTAATTCGGTTAGCTATAAAAAGTGGAAAAATAGGCAACAGTATGGGTGTTGCCAATATCAAGCCTAAGTGCTTTAACCGTATCAAAAATCTAGTCTATCAATGGATATATATCATAAGCTGATGTGTTATCGCGTGAGCTGAGGGTTAGAACTTAATCTTAGCGTAAAGAATATACAGAGCCAAATAAATGCCCCCCCAAAAAAACTATCCATCAAAGTGTAATTATTCGGGGGGGGGGGAGAACAATAAGTAATTATTAGAATACTGTTTTAAATAGTGTAATTGACGTTAAAAAATAACTTCCGCTAATAGCTAGACCATAAGGTAATGTGACTCTTGTTTCAGGTTTTTTAATATATTTATATATTATTGCTATAATCGCAATCGGCAGCCCAAGTAATGTAATTAGCACTAAAAAACCCCAAACATCATTCGGTGGAACAGATATCAAGAGCGCTGTAATTAATTTTATATCTCCTGCCCCAACTAATCGGCAATAAAACATAAATAGACCACAAATCAAAAATATTCCTGATGCTTTATAATTTAGTTGACCTGCACCAAAAATAAAATTCAAAATAGCGAGAATAAAAATTATACAAACAACATAATTTGATATTATTCTGCGTGTTAAATCAGTATAACAAGCAACTAATAAACATCCCCAAATTGTTAAAATAATAACATCATTAATTAGTAGTTGATTCATCATTATTACTGTACTTGCCCTAAAATATAATTATCACCATAAACTCTTTTCATCTCATCAGTAAGAAATTTCATTTCCAATCCTGGCCAATCTTGTCTTTTATTATTATTAGGACTAATTTTTCTACTCGAACCGTACCCAACACCAAAAGCTTGTCCTTCTTCATTCCAATAAAAAAAGTGTTGATGACCAACATCGATTTTGGTCAAAGGGCCATGAATATTATCTCTAATTGTTGGATTTGCCCCATACAATATATTTTTATAAATTCCTCTTTTATGTCCCCATGTCACTAATTTATTATCATTAGTAATAGCAACACAACCACGGAAACGGCAAAAAAGTGAGCGAACATTTGTTGTAACCAACGTTGGGGTAGGATGTGTAGAGCCTTGATCTTCCCTTTTTTCATTTTCTTCATCTATCTCTTCTGGTGTTAACTCTTTATGATAATCATCTCGGTCATCTTCAATCTCATCATTATTTTCATCCAAATCATCACTGTCTCCATCATCATTATCTTCTGGTAATTCTTCATCTTCTTCATATGGACCTTGAATACCTAAGCGACTAGATTTTCCCATACCATAAACTCTACCATTATCAAGTAAAATCATAGTGTAAGCACTTCCACCACCAATATACAAAATCTTTTTACCACTAGAAAAATCAGTTATACCGGCTTTCAGGTTCTGTGTAATAGCTTTAGGTTTAGTTTGAAATCTATTTTTTCCGACTAATTCTTCACCAAAAGCACCTCGATCTCCGTCTCCCCAAGCAAACACTTCCCCATCTTCACTAATAGCATAACCACTATCATAACCGGAACCAATTTTTACTATCTTTTTACCTCCAAATCCAGTAATTTTTGTAAGTGCAATTGCTGAAGAACGAGTACCCGTCCCCGATTGACCACGAAGATTGCTTCCCCAAGAATAAACATCCCCACTCCTTGTCAAAGCGTAAGAATTGTATCTCCCACATGCAATTTCAATAACATCTTGCTCCTTCAAAACTGAAACAGGTTCGTTTACATATCTGTCATCTTTTTTCCCATTCCTCTTTTGTTGACCACCTGTAGCTTCTTGGCGTAAGTTTCTACCCCACCCCCAGACATCACCTCGATCATCAAGTGCAATAATATGATATTTACCAGCAGCGACTTGGGTAATAGAGAGTCCTGCTCTAACAAAAGTATTAACTCTAGCGGGCATGCGGTCACGACGAACACGAGTAACCCCATTACCTTGTTGTCCTGTATATCTGTAACCCCAAATCCAAAGATCACCATTTTCTATAGTTAGACCTGTTTTCCTTAAGCTAGTTCTTGCAATTGGATCTGCTTCTGACGCATTGAGAAAAATTAATGCATCTGTACGTTTATCTCCTGATTGTTCTGCTAACAATGGAAAACATATGCAAGTCATAAATAATATAATGATTTTTGTAATTCTCATTTTTGGCAACTCCTATTTCTCATTATCTTGATCTTGTTCACTCACTTTTATTAATAAAGTTACCTGTCTCTACCTCAATAATTCTATTTATTGCATCAAATAATGACTGATAATCTTGAGCTTCAAATAAGTAGTTTTTATTCTTTTTCATGCAGTTAGTAAACCACTTACCGTACATAGACTCATATTGTTCATCTGTCGTCAAGTTACTAGCATTAGGATCTAATTTTATATAATAAATAGCGGCTGTGTTAGCAGGCTTTTCAATATAACCACTAGTATAGTATTCCTTAGATGTTAAACCTTCTGTTATACTCTGGCAAACATTACCATCTAAAAAAAGGTCTCTAAGTTTATCCGCACCTTTGTCATCTTTACCATCAGTAATAATAATCATAATTTTATTATTAGAATTTTCTTTAGCCATCACAGGCACAGTTCTCAGTAAAGCTGTTATAGTATCCGTTCCGCCACCGGGCTGCCAAGTTACACTACTATCACTAATAAATTCTCGAAGATGTCTATTATGTTCTTTATGATCTTCATCATTACTAAAAGGAATTAAATGAGGTAATGATTTAAAATTGCTAACATTCCTTGCCGCTTCAGCAAGCCTTTCTGAATCTGGCATTTTAATCATTTTTTTACTCATGATACCATTACTGTATAAAGGCGATTGACACATCCCTTGAAATGGAGAAAAACTAGTCATGGTAGGCGATATAATGCGGTTAAACGTTATTGTATTCTCATCCATTTTTGTAAATAATGACCTGAGAGTTCCATCTACATCAACTGTCAAAGTATTGGCAAACGAATAATGCACATCATCATAGTAACCAGAAAACATATAATCATATAATTGAACTATTTTAGCATATTGCCTTTCAACTTTTTTTTTGTTTCCAGGGGATAATGGGTAGTCCTCAGGGGCTTTCTTATTGCAAGCATATCGAGAAGATCCCATATTAACCTGTTCAATATTATGCCTATGTTCACACAGGTTTTTCTCTACTAAATCACTATCACTATGAGCGCCTACTGCAGGACCGATTATTTTTGAATAATAAAGATAATAATAATAATCCAGATAGTAATATGCTGTATTTTTATTAAATTTATTAAAATAGTTATAAGTTAAATAATCATCAATTAGATGAATTTTTTTCAACTTACTCCATTTAGGATATGCGATATTTTTATTCGCCCAGAAATTATAGTCAACTGAATCGTAAGGCTCTTTCATTTTGTACATAACTGAGCACGAGTAACCTTCACCACCAGCAGGATTTTTGGCGTTTGTTAAAACAGGAACTCCAATATCATAAGGAATTAAAGCAAAATTATATGTGGGGTACTTTTCAAATTTGCTAATGATATCTCCTATTGCCTTTCTCATATAATTAAGGCGTCGTGTATCACTATTTCGAACAACTGCAGTATAATCATTACATTGCGTATTGCTGTACTCACATGTTGCTGAACCTGAAAAATCACTAATAAACGCAATAGCAACTGAATCACGAACATCATATTTTTGAGTATTGCCATAGCTTTCCGTTTTATTACTTACAGAAATCGCTTCACTTTCCGTACTGCCAGTATAGTCGTTACGAGTAATTAAAGAATTAAAAATTTGATTATAGGCAATATCATATTCTTTTTTATCTTCTTTATATTCTATTTTTATATTAGCACCATCTAATTTATCACTACTAATTTTTTGATGAACAAAATAATTAATATAGTTCAATGCCATTTGCTGGTTTTGTTCAAGTGATGCCTCATCAGCATTTTTATTATTTATAGCAATAACGGCTAATGAAGCCTCATTAGTTGCTTCTGATAATCTAGCCCGATTACGCATAGTTTGAGTATGATCAATTGAAACTAACATGCAAGTAAGCATAGCGGGTAGCATAATTGCAAAACTTATAATAACGTTTCCAGCAGTACACTTAAAAAAGCTTTTCTTTTTACAATTGTTCTGTTTTAATTTGTTATTATTCATATAATCCTCTCATACTTTTAAAAGAGTATTAATTAACGATGATAAATAGGGCAAGCCGAACCATTATTTTCCGCAATGTTATTGCAACGAGATAATAGTGCAATATTACTACACAAGTTTGGGAAAGTATCCGTTGCCTCTCTACTGGAATTCTTCCATTTTAAATAAAGACTCTCTTCATTAACAATGCACATGCTAATTCGATATAATGGAATCCAACGCCCAGTTAATCCCGTCGCTGGATCAATTGTTCTTTGAACATAGGGTATAAGTTTTAAATAATCATTGTTTCTAGGGGATGATCTTCCAATCATATCAGGTAATGAACCAAAATAGCTAATAGCGCTATCACAAACTCCTGCAGAACACGATTCTGAACTTAGGGTGGCTAATTTAGCATGGTGCAAGTCTTGCGGATGTCTAGGATCTTGTAAAACAAATAAAGCATCGACTCTTATCGCAACGTCACGATCTAATAATGAACTAGCCAATTGACGCAATTCTTGCACTTGGTTATCGTCAAATAACTCATGAGATCTGTAGCAAGATTTAAGATCCCTAATACATGTTAAATAATTATTAGAACTATTTCCATTACCCACCATTGGATAAATAGCTGACCTTTCACGAAAAATTGATGCAACTGTATAATTTGCCCGTTCAAGTTTATTTTGTAGCATGATGGTACTGTATACATCATAAATAATGAAGACTAATAGTGAAAATAAAAAAAAGCAAGCCGCAAACTCAATTGAAACAACACCGTTTTTATTGCGAAAAAAATTATTCAAATATTTCATTGCTATTTTAGTCCTTCACTTTTTCATAAAATTCACGGTAAACAACTGTTTTTTTTGTTAAAGAAGAGTCTAAAATACTTGAAAATATTTCAGAAAATATAGCACGATAGTCATATTGTAAATTAAATAATATTAGGCGAGTATTATCACTAAGCGTAATCTGGCAAGAATTACTAGCTATATCTTGTATTGTGCTACAAAATGTTACTGTTATATGAAAATCGTCCGAATTAGTTAAATAAGGCCATAATTTAACTTCTGAGGTAACTAATTGTTGCATTTGTTCAGCATAATTTGTATTTTCAGAAATTGCTACTTTTCTTGTTATTTCAGTAGACATCAAATCTAAAGCAGAACCAATAATCATAATTCTACTTAACTCAAGCATAAATACAAATAGAGCGATTAAAAAAGGACAAACAATTGCAAATTCAATCGAAATATTCGCTTTCTTTTGACAAAAAAATAATCTCCAACATTTCAACATAATTTTCTCTGCCCTATCCCACATTAAAAACTAATCTTTCTTTC
>NZ_LZHP01000050.1:0-792 GCF_001690605.1 Gilliamella sp. Nev6-6
ATAAAACATATTTATGTGTAAATTTGTTTTTTAAATTTTTTAATAGGTTAAACACTATATCATCTACCAAAATTATTTGATCTATATTTTGACGATAATTGAATATATAATTGCATACACATTCTATAATTAAAATAATTTACATGTTGAACGTTAACAAATTTATTGATCAAATTTCCCCACTTATTAATAACAGCAACCCACAATACTCAACACTCAATATTGCTCTAGGTTTCGACGACAATTACGCAATGCCTGCCGGTGTTGCAATGTTATCAGTAATAAAAAACACGCCAAATTATAATCTTCATTTTCATTTATTTATTGATAATGTCTCTGATAAAAATATTGAAAAATTCAAAAAACTAAGCTGTAGTAATGTGTCGATTACGCTTTATTATTTGAATAATAATTTTATTATAAATCCTAAAACACTTGTTCTACATATAACTAATGTATCAACTTGTATTCGTTTTATCATGCCCAATTTTCTTTCCTCAATAACTGATAAATTAATTTACCTTGATAGTGATGTAATATGTTTACAATCATTAGCACAAATATTTGAGTACAATATTGAAGATTATATTGCTGGCGTAGTAAGCGATACAAAAGATATGCAACAAACAATAAGTAAAATGTATCACATTGATTCAAAAAGATATTTTAATGCAGGCGTTCTTTTGATAAACACAAAAAAATGGTGTGATGAAAATATTTCTGAAAAAGCGCTAGAATTGATCAATAATGGAAATATATATAAATTTGCGGATCAAGATGTTTTAAACATTT
>NZ_LZHP01000051.1:0-6335 GCF_001690605.1 Gilliamella sp. Nev6-6
AATGACTGAACATCAAATCGTCGCTATTTTAAAAGAAGCTGAAGCGGGTATTCCCGTTAAAGAACTGTGCCGTAAATATGGCATGGGTAATTCAACTTTCTATAAATGGCGAGAAAAATACGGCGGTATGGAAACGTCGGATATTAAACGCTTAAAAGAGCTAGAAGCGGAAAACCGTAAGCTTAAACAGATGTTTGCCGAACTGAGCTTAAAATCCCAGCTTCAGGAAGAAATCATAAAAAAGCTTTAGTGCCCACCAAGGCACGTAAAACGTGGGCACAGCAACTACAACAAAATCATTCGGTTACTATTGTTATGAGTTGTGCTATTGTTGGCTTAAGCCGTTGTGCTTACTATTATCAACCTAAGTTGCAGGATGACTCGGTGATTGTTTCGGTGTTGAATGCTATCACAGACCGGCATTTACGCTGGGGCTTTCCTAAATGTTTTCATCGTATCAGAAAGCTTGGCTATCAATGGAATCATAAACGGGTATATCGGGTGTATTGTGAATTAAAGCTTAATCTCAGGGTAAAGCGTAAAAAACGCATTCCTCCACGATGCCCAGAAAGGTTATTAGTCCCCAATAAACAAGGTGAATGTTGGTCAATGGATTTTATGAGTGACAGTAGTCGTAATCAACGTCGCTTTAGGACATTCAATGTCATCGATGACTTTAATCGTGAGGCGTTAGGTATTGATATTGCAGTAAGCTTACTCGCAGGAAGGATTACCCGTTACTTAGATAAACTGGCCGAATATCATGGGTATCCATTAAAAATACGGGTCGATAATGGGCCAGAATTTACAGGAAAAACCTTTATAAACTGGGCTAAATCACATGATATAACCATTAATTATATCCAGCCCGGTAGCCCTTATCAAAATGGCTATATTGAACGATTTAATCGTACCTATCGTACTGAAGTACTCGATTTATATCTTTTTAACAACTTAGCGCAAGCAAGGAGAATAACTGAAGAATGGTTAACGATTTATAACACCGAAAGACCGCATGAGGCATTAAATAACATGACACCGATTGAGTATAAAACACTAAAACAAGCAGCATGATTTTCTACGTGAGTTGTGTACTAAGTTTGGGGTATTTACAAGGGCAGTATTTTGACGAGGACAAATTTGTCTGGAACAAATTTGAACAATGCTTTAGCATTGGCCCTGCAAGGGTGAGTATCAGGATGATACGAATAATCTGGGTTACATTATAATCGCTACCGCTATTACGACCCGTACACCGCCCGCTACATCAGCCAAGACCCTATCGGACTGGCCGGTGGTGAAAATGCCTATAGCTATGTCCCTGACCCACTGGCTTGGATTGACCCGTTGGGGTTGTCGGGGTTGTCGGATGAGTGTCCGGGAGTGAAAGCTGGAAAGGAGGCAAGTGCAACTCAAATTCCTGTAGATGAAAATAGATTTGTACTGCCAGATATTCCAAGAGTAGCGCAATCTCGAATTAATGTTGCAAATGTTACTCATGATAATGGTAAAGTAAGAGGTTTTAAATACGCCATGGGAAAACATGGTATTAATGCGACTATCCCCAATAAAAGTCGTTTTGTCATTACAAATGATGAAGTTAAAATGCTTTTGCAACGTTCCGATATTGTTAATAAACCCGTTTATAATCCAATTCAAATCGGAGGCAAGGTTGAAGTAGATAAATTTGTACGTCAAGTTGGCGTAGATAAAATTATAGGTATTGATCAAAGTGGAAGAAAAACGTCTATTCTAACTATTATTACTGATAAGAAAGGAAATTTAATTAATACTTTTCCTGGTAAATTGTAATTAATTTAAAAGGATAATTATGCCTCTGATTAATTTAAAAAAAACACGTTTGAATAATGAAGATGATGATATAGTACTCTACCGAACATTTCACGAAAATAATGGGCGTTATTTGGAAAGGGAAGGTGAGCCAGAAAAATTTAAAGTACTATGGAATATTGATGATTCATCTCCTTCTGTATTTAAAAGCAATCAAGATATTAATATGTTAATGCAAGATATTGAGGTGGTTTTAAATGAGGCTCATTCACAGAATGACAATGAGATGTGTAATCATCTAAAAGAAATATTTGTTTTATGTAAATTGTGTTTATGGAATAACGGTATGTTTTACTTAGAATTTACTCCTTGGGGGGTGAAATTGGATAGCTATCCTAGCAACCTTCCCGATAAATTTAAATTTAATATATCAAATATCGACAACTAATTGATTATTAAGTTAAAAGCAATAATAAGGTGACCAAGCCAGCTACCATCGTAATATCAGCGAAAAACTGAGGGTAAATGAATTATCCAATGGTATAAAGAGGGTAATTAAATATGTACAGTGGCATTGCTTTATATAATACAGAAAATATCTCACAGAATATTGCGCTAGCGTTTGCTGAAACATTATTTTCAGTATTAAATGTTCCTATTACAGAAGCTAGTTATGTTAAGCCGATAATCAAGAAGGACTATAGTGATTTTAAACTGGTTAAAATATCCCTAAAAGGATTAAAACAAAAAGTAGATCTACCGGAAACTCTCGCTTTTTATATATTTAATGAATTAGACGATATATATCAACTTCAATTTAGCTATAATACTGATAAATTTGGAGGAGCTAACGAAATTTGCATTTTATATGATAATAAACTTGATCACGACGATATCGTTTTGAACACTATAAAAAATTTTGCTTGCCAAAACCATTTTTCTTATGGCATAAAATTTACGGGATGTAAGACTATAAGTCGTGCGATTATGTATGGCGGGGGGACTAATCCAGCCGCAATATACCCTTACGAAAAATCTTATTTTGAAGAAAAACTATTAAACGACAATAAGCGACTGAGAATGATTTATACCGCTAATATTATTAATCAGCATCATTTAGAAATTGGTGTAGATAATACCACGCTGAAAGATTGGATATTAAGTGGTACAAGCCATGGTACGCTTGAAAAATTAAGCAATAAATTATGGTTATGGCAGGTTCCCGAGAATGAACTTGATAATATCAATTATTTTCTTGGACAATTGGGATTATTAATATCATGGGAATTACCCACATCAGAGCCAGAAAAACCTAAACGTAGGCTACCCTAAAATAGAATAATTGACGACAAATAAACAACCGTGCTTATATCAAATCCTTGCATTAAAACAGCGAGGATTTTCCTTATTTACTCTGTAATTTTATTGCCTATTAAAAAATCAAATAAAATCAATACGTTTTCTGAACAATTATTATAAAAAAAACAATAACTTTTTAGCCTACCCAAAAGCTGTTTTTGCTACATATATCAATACGACCAATACGGCAATGTGATTCGAGAGTTACGCGGTAAACGGCAACATACTGAGCACCAATTTAAATGGAATGGGCAACATCAGCTTATTGAATTTAAAAAAATTCGCCACTACTGGGATGAAAACGACAAAGACTTCCATCAAACGGTAGAAACCGTACACTGTTATGAGTATGACGCCTTTGGTCGCCGAATCAGCAAAACCAACATGCAAACGGGCGATAAAACGCTGTTCTTTTGGCAAGGTGAAAACCTCATTACGGAATGCCACGCCGATGATGCGGACTTTAGTGTGGAGGTAATCAGCAATGAACACACCAAAGCCCAAGACTACCGCTGCATCAGTTACATTTACGAGCCGGGCAGCACCGGCTTTAGACCCATGGCGCAGTTAGTCGGTCGTGGACGAGGTGGGCAAATCTACTACTACCTCAACGACCAACTCGGCACCCCGCAAGAGCTCATAACGGCGAATGGCGACATTGTCTGGAGTGGTGTTTACAAATCCTATGGCAACCTCGCCATAGAATACCGCACCGTACCACAAAACCTGCGCTTTCAAGGGCAGTATTTTGACGAGGACAAATTTGTCTGGAACAAATTTGAACAATACTTTAGCATTGGCCCTGTAAGGGTGAGTATAAGGATGATACGAATAATCAGGGTTACATTATAATCGCTACCGCTATTACGACCCGTACACCGCCCGCTACATCAGCCAAGATCCAATAGGGCTGGCTGGTGGTGAAAATGCCTATAGCTATGTTCCTGACCCACTGGCTTGGATTGACCCGTTGGGGTTGTCGGATGAGTGTCCGGGGGTGACAACGGTTAAAACTTTTCCTGATGGTATTAGTTTTGGCATCGATCAGCCAGCTCATTTAAGTACTGTAAAGGAATATACTCAGAGAAAAGGGATTACAGGTGGGCACAATGCAAATGCATTTTATTCCGCTGCAAACAAATATGGTATAAAGATCGTAGGCGAAACACCTACAGGGGTTCCTGGTATAACTGAAATAAAATACAAAATTCCAGCAAAGGATAGAGCTGGTAATATTAGTGGTTATAAAGACAAACCGTTAACCAAAACTATTTATGATCCTAAAATAGTATCAGATCAAAAAATATTAGCTTTAGGGCAACAAGCTGCTGCTAGTGGGTATAAATCAGCAATGGCATCAGGCGTTAGAGAATACACAAGTAGCGCAGGTGGAGTAAGTTTTAGGGTTTATTTAGACCTTAAAACAGGAACTGTAACAAACTTCTTTCCGGTAACGAAATAATGAACGAATATATTTTTAAACACATTGATTATGACAATGATCCTGATTGGGTTATTAAAGGTTTTTTTAATTCAATCCACCTTTATAGAAAATTTGTTTGGAGTATTGAATATATTATTAACAGGATCGGTTTTGTAATGGATGAAACATATTGTAATTTCCCTGATTGGAATGATTTAGATCCTGAATATCATTTCAATGGAATAATGTTTGGTGTCTGGGAGGGTGAAATTATAGTACCAGAGAAAATCGGTTTTAAATATGTTCGACTAGCGTGCGAAAATTATTTAAAACTTCATCCAGAAGATACAGATAAGATCAATAAGCTACTTGATAAAATTCCTGTATAATTATCCAAATTGACCTAAACGGTCAAACACTATCAACCCACCGCTGGCAGGAAGGCAATGAAATTGCCCGTAGCATGGGGCGATTTGGCAAACTCAATTGTCATCAGCAATTTGATAGCCGTGGTCGATTGCTTAATCAAAAAGTCAGGGTCAAAGACAGCCTGAATAAACCGATTGAACGTCATTACCAATATAATGTTGCCGGTGAGCTCACCCAAATGAGCGACAACTACAAAGGGGTAAAAACTGGTATGTCCACACTTTTTAGTACCAAAAAGATAAGGTCATAGATTCATTTTATATTCAATGGGTGACTGGTAATTTAAAGACGAATGAAGCCTGTTGTAATTAAACCAATCCACATAGTGATTAAATTGCAACCTGAGTTGTTCAAGTGAATCAAAAATCGTGTTTGACACAAATTCAGTTTTCACCGCTTTAAATGTTGCTTCAGCCACAGCATTATCATAAGGGCATCCCTTATGGCTTAATGAACGCTCAATGCCAAATTCCTTTAAACATTCATCAAGGAGATGATTATCAAATTCTTTTCCTCTATCTGAATGAAATAACTCAACTGAATTTAAGTTAATAGGGATTTGGCTGATAGCATCCATAACCAGTTGAGCATTTTTATGTTTTCCAGCACTTCGTCCCACGATTTCTCGATTGCTTACATCAATAATCACACAAAGGTAATGCCATTGTTGTTTTACTCTCACATAAGTTAAATCAGTCACTAACACTTTTCGTTGTTGGCCTACGGTAAACTCACGATTAAGTTGATTACTTACTGTTGATTCGTTGCTTTGTTCTGTATTAGCACGATATTTTTTACAGGTATATTTTGATACTAATCCGTTTTCTTGCATGATTCTACCAATTCGGCGACGGGATAATAGTATGCTTTTCTCCCTAAGCTCTGCTTGTAGTCGCCTTGTTCCATAGGCTTGATAGTTATCGTTAAATATCGCTTTCACTTTTTTACTAAGCTCTTTGTCTGTTTTTTTACTGGTTAATGGTTGTTGATAATAAAATCGATTTCTTGACACTTGTAAACATCGACATAACGCACGTAAGCTATATCGATGTTGATTCTCGGTGATTAATTTGATTTTCGTTCTATTATCAACGCCGCTTGCTTTAGGATGTCATTCTCCATTAACAATCGCTTATTCTCTTTACGTAGGGTTATGAGCTCATTTTCTTGAGTACTACGATTAGCTTGAGCTGTAAACTCACCAATAGTTTGATATTGCTTTATCCACTTATCTAATGCGGATTTAGTCAGGTCGTATTCGGTGACAATATCCGCTCGTTTTTTGCCATTTTGGTATAACATTACCCTCTGTTTTTTAAATTCATTACTAAAA
>NZ_LZHP01000052.1:0-9007 GCF_001690605.1 Gilliamella sp. Nev6-6
CATAGCAGATTATGGCAAACCATATTGCTTGATTATTTATAGGGCAGGGAAAAGTCAATGCGCAATTCCATGCCCTTTATCGTTAATAATTAGATGTTATCACTGCCACCAACCCCTTTAAATTTTTCAACCATTGTTGCTATTTTTTCAAAAACCCGACGTTTTTTGATTAAATATTGTGGATTAAGTGGGCTCATCTTCGGTAACATTTCGTTTAATTCAGTGCCATTTTCGGTTGCATATTTGCGCTTTAATGAAGAAGCAATATAGCGTTTGGTTGCTGCTTCATTTAAATTCTCTTCTCCGATTAAGGCGTTAATTTCAGCTTGTTGCTGACGTTGTGCATATTGATAAAAAGCATCAACCGTACTGGCTTTGTCGGGAATGTTATTTAAATCCGTTTGATTAATAAACTCAACAATTAACCCTTCTTTAGCTCGGTTTTCTAAACTTGAACGAATCAATCGTTGAGTCTCTTCAACAATATCTTGTTTGGTTTTTTCTTGTTTATTTTGTTCATAAATCAGCTCAAGAATATAATCCAAATTGATTTCTTGTGATTTTAATAGATCAATTTCGAAAACCACATCATCCCAATCAATGGTTGATTGAGCTTGTTGATTAGATTCCTTTTCTCTGCGTAGCCAATCGCGGATGTCATTATAAGTTGAACGATAATTTTGAATTGCACGGTCGGTTGGCAATTTTATTGTTTGCATTTTTTGTAGATCATCATCGGTTACATTATGTCGAGCTTTAAAGGCTAGCATGGCTTGTTCATCAGTCGTATCGAGTTGTTGGAATGCTTTTAATGCCACAAATTCATCATAATTTTGCAATACATTGTCAGCACGCAAGTACTCGCCAAATAATTTAACAAACGCTATTTTATCTTTTTCGGTGATGATTTCATCAGCACGGGGAAATTTTTCTTGTAAATCGGCAATGATTGTTAAATACCCATTGTGAATATCGCCTGATACTTTATCAGTAAAACCCTGCATATATTCATCATAACTTTTTTCTAACACCACTTCTCGGGTATTGCTTTTACCAAATGTTTTTATTGCATCAATGGTAGCTTGTTCCAAATCACGAAACGCTACAATATTACCAAAGGTTTTGGTTGCATTGTAAATACGATTGGTGCGTGAAAAAGCTTGAATTAAGCCATGATACCGCAGGTTTTTATCAACAAATAATGTATTGAGTGTTGGCGCATCAAAACCCGTTAAAAACATGCCAACCACAATTAGTAAATCGATTTCCCGATTTTTTACCTTTAATGACAGATCGCGATAATAGTTTTGAAATTGTTCACTACTAACATCATAGTTTGATTTAAATTCCTTATTATAATCGTCGATTGCCATTGCTAAAAATTCTTTAGCGCTTTGATTTAAAGCGTCAGTTTCAAAGCTTTCATCGGCAAAATTACCTTGTGCGTCTTGTTCTTCATTAGCTGCATAAGAAAATATTGTTGCTATTTTTAACGGCTTGCTGGCATCTTTTTGTAATTTTTTGAACGATTCATAATAGAGTTTTGCCGCATCGACACTGCTCACGGCAAACATGGCATTAAATCCTTTACCATTGCCCATTAAACGGTGGGTTTTTTGCTTAAAATTATTCAAAATATATTGGGTAATTTGTTCAATGCGTTTTGGGTGAAGTAGTGCTTGTTTATTTTCAGCAGCGCTGAGTTTTTCTAGATTTTGTTCTTGTTCAATCGATTTAAAATTAGGGCGCACATCATTATAGTCCACTTTAAATTTTAAGACTTTTTCGTCACGAATGGCATCGGTTAACACATAAGCATGTAATTCACGACCAAACACATCCGCGGTAGTTTGTGCACCTAACGCGTTAGCTGGCATGATCGGTGTACCCGTAAAGCCAAACTGATAATATTTTTTAAACTTGCGCTTTAAGTTTTTTTGCGCTTCACCAAACTGGGAGCGGTGCGCTTCGTCAAAAATAAATACCACATGTTTATCATAGATGGCTAAATCATCTTCGCTTTTTATTAAATTGTTAAGTTTTTGAATGGTGGTAACAATAATTTTATTATCGGTTTTTTCAATATTACGCTTAAGTCCTGCGGTACTGTTTGAGCCATTGACACTATCTTTGGAAAATTTTTGATACTCTTTCATGGTTTGGAAATCGAGATCTTTACGATCCACCACAAAAAAGACTTTATCTATAAATGCTAATTCTGTTGCTAACCGTGCCGCTTTAAAACTCGTTAAGGTTTTACCAGATCCGGTTGTGTGCCAAATAAATCCTCCACTTTGTAAGCTACTCCACTTTTTGGCATGATAAGCGCTAATGATTTGCCACAATATACGCTCGGTGGCGGCAATTTGGTAAGGGCGCATAATTAACAATGTGTCATTTACATCAAGCACCGAATAAGTCAGTAACACATTTAACAGCGTGCGGCTGGCAAAAAAGGTAGCGGTAAAATCTTTTAGATCTTTTATCGGCTCGTTTTTAACATTGGCCCAATTCATTGTAAAATCAAAGCTGTTTTTATCGCGCTTAGTGGTGTTAGCAAAATAGCGCGTGTCAGTACCATTTGAGATAACAAACAGTTGTAAATATTTAAACAGTGAATTATCTTGATTAAAACTCTCTTTACTATAGCGATGCACTTGGTTAAAGGCTTCACGAATGGCAATACCCCGCTTTTTTAATTCAACTTGAACAAGGGGCAAGCCATTCACTAAAATCGTCACATCATAACGATTTGCATAATTGCCAGTTTGCTGGAATTGACGGATAACTTGTAATTTATTATTGGTGACATCTTTTTTATCTAACAGCTTGATATTTTGAATATGTCCATCATCAAAAACAAAATCATAGATATGATCGTGGTGGATTTTGCGACTTTTGTCGATCATCGACTCATTGGGTTTATCTAAATACTCTAATACAAAGCGCTGCCATTCCTTATCGGTAAACTGCATTTTGTTTAAGGTTTGTAATTGATCACGAATATTAGCCAGCAATTTTTCGTGATTATTCAGTTCGGGAAGATATTCATAACCTTGACGGACTAAATCATCAATCAGCTCTTTTTCTAACTCTTTTTCAGTTTGATAAGTCGCTGCCGGCTCTTCAAGCCTGTTGTAGTTATCTAAAATAATATAATGATTGGTTTCAGCAAGAGGTGTTGTGTAAATTGTCATAGTCCATTCCAGCTATTTAAAATTGTAATTTTCGAGTAAATGATTAAGTAAAAATGAAACGATCTGTTTTTCTGGCTCGGATGGTTCTGGGATCATTTCATTCGATAATGTTGAATGACTGGTAAAGTTGATAATCCGTGTTAAATAAACTTGTTTATCATCAGGCAGGAGTTCTGACCATTTTGGATATCCTAAAAAACAGGCCGTTTTTTCATACAAGTTACGTAATAAAGTAAAGTGATATTTTTCAATTTTCTTTTCGCTAATGGCTTGTTGCAAAATATCTTTTAAATAAAGATGATACGAAAAGCTTTGATTTGAATCTCCTTTTTTTTCTTCTAGGGCAAAATCGCCATTTTCAAATCGTTTTAAAATACAGCCTGTTTTTAAACCCAGTTCATTATACAACACATTGTAAAATAATGGGTTATGAGTGGTGATAATAAATTTAATATCCGATTTGCTGCTATTGATTAATTTAGCAATATCGACCGCTAATTGGATTAGGTGATTTTCGTCCAATGAGCTGACTGGATCATCAATAAAAATATAGCGTAACTGATCAAATTCATTGGTAGAACGTTCTTTAGGCTCAACAATATTGCGCTCTGCGATCACCAAACTAATCAAGGTGAAAAAAATACTCCAAATTAAATTATTTTCTTCCCCTTTGGAGATTTTAATATTATCAATACGTTGATCATTACCCCCTGCGAGCGAAAAAGTCACAGCGGAAAAATCCTCATTGAAATGTGGCGTTAATTTTTGCTGGGTGTAGGATTGAAAGTAGTGAGCGATGTTTTGATCCTGACCTTGGTCTTTCAAAATCCAGTCCGTAAATGAGTTAGGTTTTATGATTAATTGATGTTCACCCTCTTGGTGTTTATCATTATCCCAAGCAAACAAATCCTCAGTAAAAGCGTTATAGTAAAGGATTTTATGCCTTGTTAAGGCTGCATTATTCTCTTTATCGCCTTTATGCTGCGATATAATTAAATTTTTAAATGTTTGAGATAAACGTGTTTTACCAGTACCGTTAAAGGCATAGATTAATTGGTTTTTTTTATCATTTTTATCCAGCTTTTCAGCAATATTCCTTAATGTGGCATTCATCTTTTTATAACTCTATCTTATGATTCTTACTCTTTCGGAAAGTCTAATAATAAATTCCGATAATATTCATATTGTTTTTGGCGTAATGCTATCTCACGCGGTAACCCCTCGGTGATTGAATTGGTAAGCGCATCGAATTTATCTAAGATTTCGACAATACGGGCTTGTTCCTTGAGTGGGGGAATGGGAATTTTTAGTTTTTCAATAACCAATCGAGGTAATCTAGGTATGCTTGAGCGTCTTACTTGAGATGAAATGTACTTTTGTTTATTTTTTAATACATGAAATAAATATCTACTTAATATATGATTTGAACATTCAAAGTAAAAACAGTCATCGGCAGCCCAAAATACTTCTGGACTATAACCGATTTCTCCAGCTGCACCAGCGCTTATTATAAATGTTGTATTCTCTTTAGTATTAGTTTTTTCATAATATCCTAAAGGTGTTAAACTATTTTGGTAGACTTTATAGCTAGCTTTTGGTGACAATTCATTTCGGACAACACGAATCCCTCTTTTTAAGGTGGCTATTTCGTCAATTGATTTCCATTCCACTTTATCATCTTTAAAGCTTAATAATTTATCTCGATAATAGTTGTATTGTTTTTTTCGTATAGTAAGTTCTGCTGTGAGCTCTGCTGTGAGCTCTGCTGTGAGCTCTGTAAATGTGTCTAAAATACGGACAATTTCGGTTTGAATCGAAAATGGAGGCACTGGAATCTTTTTATTAGCATAATTACTAATCCATTGTCTTTTATGATCATTATCTATCTTTTCATTTGGAAGTGTATTCATCCAATAATAAATATATTTTAAATTATATTTTTCTTCATCAGCTGAACTGATGATTTTCATTGCTGACGATTTAATTTTGAAATCAAAATTAACCCATTTATTTGCGGTTGTAAAATCATCAAAAATGATAACTGGATTATTTTTCCCTGCATAAATTCCAGCTATCTCATTCGTATAACCTAAAATGAAAGTTTTACCTGCCGTCAAAACAGGTGTTTTGTATTCATCATTGTAATTTGTTGATGTGACAAGATATTTGGTAGGTTGTTCATAATTTGTTACTTCATCCAAATTTTTCCACTCAACCTCAATACCTTTCAGCAGTTCAATTATATTATTACGCTTAATCATCCCTCAATCTCCGCCACAATCGCGTCAATTTGGGAGCGTAAGCTATCAATTTTAGCTACGGTATCTTTTATTTCGGCATTAAGCTGGGTGATATCAATCACTTCACGGGTATTTTCGGCTTCCACATACGAACTGACCGATAGATTATAGTCATTTTCCGCAATGGTTTGATTATCAACTGATTTAGCAAAATATTCGATATCTTGCTTGCTAGCAAATACTTGCATAATTTCTTGAATATGTTTATCAGTGAGCACATTATTATTGGTCTCTTTTTTAAAGAGTTTGCTAGCATCAATAAATTGTGTTGTTTTGACGGTTTTATTTTTGGCAAGCACTAAAATATTAACCGCAATCGAGGTACCATAAAATAAGTTGGGTGCCAGTGAAATTACGGTTTCAACAAAATCATTATCGACCAAATATTTGCGAATTTTTTGTTCCGCACCACCACGATAAAATATCCCCGGAAAAGTAACAATTGCCGCTCGCCCACACTCGGACAGGTAACTTAGTGCATGCATAATAAAAGCAAAATCGGCTTTCGATTTTGGTGCCAGCACGCCAGCAGGTGCGTATCGGTCATCATTAATTAAGGTTGGATCATCACTGCCAATCCATTTAATTGAATAGGGTGGATTAGAAACGATTGCATCAAATGGTTTTTCGTCGCCAAATTTTGGGTTAAGTAGCGTGTCGCCTAAAGCTATTTCGAATTTATCATAGTTGATATTGTGTAAAAACATATTCATTCGAGCAAGGTTATAGGTGGTATGATTAATCTCTTGACCGAAAAATCCATCCTCAATGATATGTTCATCAAACTGTTTTTTCGCTTGTAACAATAAAGAACCCGAACCTGCCGCTGGGTCATAGATTTTATTGACCTTTGTTTGATTATGTAAGGCTAATTGTGAGATCAATTTCGACACATTCGGCGGCGTAAAAAATTCACCACCAGATTTACCGGCATTCGAGGCATAATTAGAAATCAAAAACTCATAAGCATCGCCAAACAGATCAATTTGATTGTCTGCAAAATCACCAAAATCAAGTTCGGCAACACCATTAAGTACTGCGGCTAACCGTTTGTTTTTATCGGCAACTGTATTACCTAAGCGATTGCTGGTGGTATCAAAATCGGCAAATAATCCTTTAATATCACTTTCTGACGGGTAACCAATAGCAGAACTTTCAATTGCATTAAAAATATCGGCTAGGTCAGTATTTAAGCTTGGATTGGTATTTGCATTAGCAACAACATTACAAAATAGTTGGTCGGGATAGATAAAATAGCCTTTGGTTTTTATGGCATCTTGTTTGGCTTCATCGGTAATAATATCGGTAGATAACGTGCTGTAATCAATACTGCCATCATCGCCTTGAATATAATTGGCAAAATTTTCACTAATAAAGCGATAAAACAAAGAACCAAGTACATACTGTTTAAAATCCCAACCATCGACTGCACCCCGTACCTCGTCGGCAATTTTCCAGATTTGGCGTTGTAGTTGCTCGCGTTGTTGGGTACTAGTGCTTGATTGAGAATCAATCGAAGTCATATTTTATGTTCCTAAGTAAAGATAAGATATTAGTAACTATAAAATAAATCATCTTTTTTATAGTTACTTTACGTCAATATAATAGTAGTTTAACTCTTATTTTCCATTTGCGGACTTTTCATTTGTTTTACTGAAGTTAAATCTATAGCTAATAATCTTTCTAGCCTTTCAAGTATCCAATTATACCGATCTTGTAACGCTTTTTCATGCCATTGTTGGTTAAAAGTTCTTTGATTGAAATCATCTAATACTTTTTGAGAAAGGCGAAAAGCTGTTGTATTATCGGTATGATTACCTTGATACACAGTCATTTTGATATTAAAAGGATTATTACTAGCATCAATATTTTTTTTACCACTCAGTAGTGTTAAATTAGCGATACTATGTAACCATTTGTTTTTTACTTCTTCTGTTATATAACTCCACGCAGAAATACTTTTATATTTTTTGGGTAATATATGTTCAAGATGTAAGTCGTTATTAAGTTTTAATAAAATAGGATTAGATTGATCGGTTAAATCATATTCAATTAAAATCAAAAGAGGTTTAATCCAAGCTTCTTTGTCAACCACATTAGAAGTTAATTGTGATATTGCCAATTCGTAAATCTTTTCCGAATTTAATTTATTAGAAAAAATAGCTCTTAAATAGTTAATATGTTTTTTTTCTTTGACTGCTTTGATGATGTTAAAAGAAGTCTGTTTTACTTGCGATAATGTTTTACCAGCAATCCAATATAAATAATAAAATCGCCTTAGTTCAAAAACTAAGTCATCAAAATTTTTATACTCTGTTGTAATTGCGGTCATTAATATTGCTTTCCAATAATTACTCCATCTTAAATATCTAAACGAATAAATATTTTTATCTTTTGAACAATATATCTTTTCATAATAATTAATAACAAACAGCTTTAATGAGGATATGACTTGATTTGGATCTTGATTTTCGAATAAGTCTTGTAGCTCTTCTGTAAATGATTTTTTTTGGTTTGAGCCCAACAAATAATGGGCATAAATAATAAACAAATCATTTAAACTCATATCATCACATTGTTTAATATATTGTTCCATTTCACGCCAATCAGACATAAAATTTTCTTCTTTTAATTTTGATGTAGATAAATCATCTTTGTATTTTTTATAAAGCTTTTCTAATAAAAAGCTTTTTATTAAGTCTGCTGAAGTTAAATCTAAACCTCTATTATTAAGTACTTGAAACAATTTAATAGCAAAATCACGGCTAGTACAATCAATACGTATTATCTTAACTTGGTAAAATAGATAATTGATTAACTTGCCAAGCTGGCTTTTGGGCAATGAATTCAATTTCTCTTTAAAAATTAGTGCGGTATTAATAAATTTGAATTTGGGTTCTTGGTCATTCTTAATTTGATATTTATATGGGGAAGATAATATTTTGGTTGCTCCATCGTTTAAAATATATGTTTCAAAGTCAGATTGATGAGAGCTATGGGTATGTAACCTTAAACGTGAAGCGCGGCTATTAAAGATAATGGCAGAACGAATAATATCTATATTTACAGAAAGTGGATTGGAATTATCATCTACATTAAGGCATGGAAAATAATCGCGTATTACGCAAAATAGTATCATTAAAGTGGTTAATCTTTGTTGCCCATCAACAACATCAATGTAAGGAGATAAAGGCTCATCATGAGAATTAGCTGTGATAACAGAACCAAGAAAGTAATTTGGCACATGATTTTCATACGATTCTAATATGTCATCCCATAGCTGTTCAACTTGTTCACTTTCCCATTTATAGGGTCTTTGATACTTGGGTATTTTATAAAGATTTTTTGTATCACCAAATAATTCACTAATTGATAAACTACGGGGTTTAAAAGAGTCTTCCATATTTATACCTATTTGTATTTTTGCTCGCTTAATTCGAAGTTATTAAATTATTTGCTGTTATTCTACTAGTTTACTGTTTTTATATAAATTAAAATTATAAATAATAT
>NZ_LZHP01000053.1:0-148163 GCF_001690605.1 Gilliamella sp. Nev6-6
AAGAATTTGATTTTGAAAAAGCATTAAAATTATTACAAAATGGTCAACCGCTAACGGGTAAAGATGGTATTTTAACGCCATTAATCAAGCAGCTAACAGAAGCGGCGTTATCGGCGGAATTAGATTCTCATTTAGCCAACGACATTACCCCTAATCGGCGTAATGGTAAGAGTTCAAAGACAATAAAAAGCTCATCAGGCAGTTTCGAACTTGATGCACCAAGAGATAGAAACGGTTCATTTGAACCTCAACTCATCAAAAAAAATCAGACAACATTAAACGATGAAATTGAACAAAAAATTCTCAGTATGTATGCGCTGGGGATGAGTTATAAAGATATCAGCCAGCATATTGAAGAGATTTATGCTTTTCGTCTTTCTCCTGCAACTTTAACCGCCATTACAGATAAAATCATTCCTGAGCTCAGATTATGGCAACAACGACCGCTAGAATCGCTTTATCCGTTTGTTTGGATGGATGCAATTCATTATAAAGTAAAAGAAGATGGGGTTTATCACAGCAAGGCTGTTTATACTGTACTTGCACTTAATTTAGCCGGAAAAAAGGAAGTATTAGGCTTGTATTTATCTGAAAACGAAGGGGCTCATTTTTGGTTATCGGTGTTGACCGATTTACAAAACCGAGGATTAAATGACATTTTAATTGCTTGTGTCGATGGATTAGTTGGCTTTCCTGAAGCGATTAATACTATTTACCCACAAACAGAGGTTCAACTTTGTGTTATTCATCAAATCCGCCATTCAATTAAGTATGTTGCCTCTAAACATCACAAAGCATTTATGAGCGATTTGAAACTTGTTTACAAGGCGGTCTCTCGTGAAGCAGCAATTGATGCATTAGATGAACTTGAGAAAAAATGGGGCGATAAGTATCCAATCGTCATCCAATCATGGCGTCGTAAATGGGATAATTTATCAGCTTATTTCCGCTATCCTGAGCCTATTCGTAAGGTGATTTATACCACCAATGCTATTGAGTCAATTCATCGACAATTTCGTAAATTAACAAAGACAAAAAGCGGATTTCCTAATGAAAATAGCCTACTTAAGCTGCTGTATTTAGGGTTGCAAAATGCGGAGAAAAAATGGACAATGCCAATCCAAAATTGGAATTTAGCATTGTCACAATTGATGATATTTTTTCCTAATCGTCTTGATAAGGTAATCTCTTTGTGAATTAAGCTGACACAGAATTATGAACAGTCTCGCTGATAAACGTGCTTTATGTTTTGAAGCAGCGCGACGGCTTAAATATTTATTACTGTTTTTTTGCAAATGCTCTCATTTCTTTATCCTCAAGTGTTATTTTAATTATGTAATTCTAACATAATTAAACTTTGTTTATTTATATACATTCTTAAACAGTTAAATACATATTGATATAACAAAATAGAACTATATAATATTACACAACTGTGCAATATTAGTTTTAAGGAGGCGTAACATGGTAACATCATCATTTAGCAAAACGTTTGTTTTGGCTGATTCTAGCGGCATTAACACTCTTATTGAACTAGATAAAGCACCAAATAAAATTAAAACTCGCGATAGAGACGATAAAGCAGAATCCCAAAAAGCAGTAAAATTATTTTCTAAAGTTTTAACCCGAAAAAATGCTCACGGTTAATCTAGATGAACTTATTAATGAATATGATGAGGAGGAAATAAAAAGCCTCCTTTGTTGTTTCTCATGCGATAAAAATAAAGATTTAGAGAATTTTTTATGTAATTCAGCAATAGAATTTAGCAAAAGGAACGTATCAAAAACCTATCTTATTATCAACGAAGATAATCTTGATATTCTCGCCTATTTTTCTTTAGCATTTACATCAATACAATCAAGTAATTTTGAAATATCTAAAACATTAGTATCTAGTATGGATGGATTTAATAAGCACGCTACAGAAATAAAAGTTCATTTGATTGGGCAAATTGGCAAAAATTTCGCAGTTGAAAATAATCCTATAAATCTTGGGTTAATATTACAAGAAACTTTCACAATAATTAAACAAATCCGCGCTATGGCTGGCGGTAGATTTGCTATATTAGAATGTAATAATAATCCCTCATTGATAGCACTATATAAAAAATACGGATTTAAAATATTGCCCACCAAAGAAGATGGTGATCATCTTATCACTATGTGTATAAAAATTCCTGATTAGTAACCTCAATAATTTCATACCTAAAACAATTCCATGTATAAAAACACAGAACTATAATGTACCTAACTGTATATTACTGTACCTTATCTTTATTTTTTGAGATAATGTTAATTAATAATTATAGATAATTTTGTTTTTTAAGTTTATTAACTTATTAATTTAATTTTTAATTTAAAAAAATTTTTTAGATAACTAAACAATAACATTTGAGATAATTGGAGATTTAATGGGGTTGTTACCAAAATTTAATCATTTTAATTTAGAATGGCTAAATCCATCCTTTGATTCTGATTTAGTTGATGTTTTAACTGAATTAGAATTATTACGACATTCTAAATTTGAAACCGAAGTTAATCCTCTAATTTTCAAACAAATTAAAAATATATTTCATAAGTTAGAAAGTTTAGGTTCTGCAAGAATTGAAGGAAATCATACCACATTAGATGATTATGTAGATAGTAAGTTAACTGAAAACACTCAAACTGAACAATTAAAAGAAATTGACAATATTGAAAACGCACTTAAATTTATTGATGATCATTTCCATGCTGGTGAACATATAACAGAACACTTTATTAAAGAAATTCATCAATTAACAGTACATAATCTAAAGTTTGAAGGAGATAAAACACCAGGTGCTTACAGGCAGCAGCCTATTAGAATAAGTGGTTCAAGCCATCTACCTCCCGATCATATACATATACACGAGCTTATTACTTTTATCAATCAAGTCGATAAACCTAAATATGATTTGATGAAAATTGCTTTGGCACATCATCGTTTTGGTTGGATTCATCCTTTTTCAAATGGCAACGGAAGAACTGTAAGGCTTATAACCTATGCTCTACTTGTTAAATACGGTTTTAATGTAAAAGTAAGCGGACGAGTGTTAAATCCTACAGCCGTATTTTGTAATGATAGAGAATCTTACTATTCTATGCTGTCAGAAGCTGATAAAGGAACCTCTGAAGCACTAGAAAAATGGTGTTTTTATGTTCTTTCAGGAATCTTAACTGAATTAAATAAACTGGACAAATTAAGTAATCGAGACTATCTCAGAAAAGAAATACTCAAGCCTGCGTTAGATTATGTAAGCAAAATGGGGTTAATTGAATCAGATATCCAAATGAAAATATTATTACATGTTATAGATCAAGAAACGACCAAAACTGGGGATATAAAAACAATATTTCCTAACATGAAATCATCACAAATAACCTACCAGATTGGTAAATTAGTTGATAGTAAATTACTAAAACCAATAGAGGATGGAGCAAGAACCTACACTTTAAGGATAACTGATTCAGCATTATTCAAAGGTGTTATTTTATCATTACGAGATGCTGAATTAATTAAAGATTTTAACTAACAATATTATTTGCGTCTAGGCTGATCCCCGAACATTCGCAACCCTAGCGAACTGGCGCAAATATCTATTAGGGGCGTGAGGGGCGTATGAAACAAATAAAATTACCTTATAAAGAGTGGTATACAATTCAAGAGGTCGCTAATAAATTAAATTGTTCAATTGATGATTTAATTTACTGGAGCCAATATTGTATAGACTTATATTTGAATGCTGATTCATTATATGGGCAGCTTTCTATTTCTTGTGATAGAGATGCTCCTGCAATCAATAGCTATACTCGACATTACAAAAAATTAATAGGAAATTATCCAGGAATTGATAAATTTAGTTTTTCTGCTAAAGATTTAATAAACTTATTACCCTATGAGAATAATCGAAATATTCGCAAAATAATGCTTAGATGCTCAAGGCGTACATTTAATCCCTTTTTTATTGATTTGTCAACAGATGATAGATTTCGTGCTGAAATAGTTTATAAAGGAACTGGGCATTGGAGAGTAAAGAAACTTGATAAACCAGTCAGGCTATATTCCCAAAATGACGAAAGATTATATAAAATAGAAAGGTTATACCTAAATAAAGAATATTATTCTAGTTTTGAATCCAAAAAAGAATTTATTAATGGATTGGATGTTTCATTTTGTTTATATGATGAGATTTTTGTATCTCAGAGTGATTTTGTAATTAGATTTAATGATTATAACAAACTCATAAAAGGTGATGAATTAGAATATCAAGAACCCAAAAACAACTTTATTATAGGAAAGCCACCCCATTTTTATAAGAAGTTTGCCATTGATACGGCTTACTTAACCAGACAGAGAAATCCTCAAAGTAAAGTTGCTGATATAGCAAGGAAAATACACTTTACAATTATTAATAATTTTAACTCTGCAAATCCCCCCACAAAAGACACTATTTCTAACTGGCTTTATGAAATAAAATTAGGAAGACCTACAGAGAAAAATAGTAATGATTTTGAGTTAGTTATTCCTGATGAATGGTGTGATTATTCTGAATAAAATGGAAACTAATTTAGTAAAATGGGAATTATATCATTTTAATATATAGCGGTATTCAATGCCTAGTTATTGATAGTTAATCAGCTAATTTATTAGGTTTTTTCCCATTTTATTAAATGGTAAATTTTAATATTTAATGTAATGTATGTTTGTTTATACAGTTATATTCTTATAGCATCTTTTAGATATAGGAAAATATAACTAATGACAACTCAAATCCTTTCCAAACAAGAAGTAAAAACCTTACTACATTTCAAATCTGACACTAGCCTTTACACGCTAGAGAAGAAAGATAAAACTTTTCCGCAAAAAATTAGAATCGGTTTACGCCGTGTTGGCTATCGAGCTGATGAGATTTACTCTTGGCTTGAGTCTCGCAGAGTAGAGCGTCGCGAGGTAGCATAATGGTGATAAAGCAAAACCCTCTATATCGTGAAATCATCGAGGGCTTAGATTGGAATTTAGATGCTTCCAGTCATAGCCAATCTAATTATAAAAAGCTACCTAAAAAGCCGAGAGCTTACCTATTAATTGCGTGTACTGGTGACAATGGTATTACCGAAAATGAGATATTACGCACCTGTAGGCTTTCTAGCGGTAGGAATTATTGTTCAGAACTAGAAAGAAAGTTAGGCATCACATTAAAGCGCATGGATGAACCTAATACCGACGGAATAGGATCACATTATCGCTATTACCTAGCCAATAGGGAAGATGCTCAAAAGGTAGTTAATCTGATTCTTAGTTATGAAAATAGCTTATTAACTGATTCAGATATCAGCCAAATTTTAGCACTTTACCCAAGTAAAGCAGCTTAATTAATTGATTTTATAGCAAAGCTCATTTTTGAGCCGACGGTACCCCTTTGCCTAAATTTAGCTAAATGGGAAATAAATAGACAGATTAGGAATAAAACAATGACAGATTTTAATAATTTAGTGCCAGTAACAGAAACGCAATTCAACGGCAAATTACAGCAAACAGTTAGCGCAAAACAATTACATCGTTTTCTTGGTATAGGGCGTGATTTTTCTACATGGATAAAAGGGCGTATAGAACAATATGGCTTTATTGAAAATGATGATTATGTGGTTTTTGATTCCCCCGAATTGGTGATTCAAAGTATAAAAAACAAACAGCTTAATAAAAGGGAAACGGTAAGAGGAGGAGACCGTAGAAGTGTTGATTATTATCTAACTTTAAACATGGCTAAAGAATTGGCCATGATTGAAAACAACGAGAAAGGACGAGCAATAAGAAAGTACTTTATACGTTGTGAAGAACACCTTAAAGAAATCGCACCAGCAATCCAGAAGAAAGCGCTTAATCGATTAAAAGCACGTTTAAAAGTCGCAGATTATAGCCGTCCTATGTGTGACGCTTTAACAGAGCAACGTAAAGCACTGGGGAAAAGCGCAAATAACACCGTATTTACTAATGAATTCGATATGATTAACCGCATCGTATTAGGTACTACATCAAGCAAATACAAGAAAGCCAATAATCTTACTGGTAATATTCGTGACCACCTAAACGAATTTGAATTAAACCATATCGCATACCTTGAGAACGCAAATATAACATTAATCCATATTGGTTACGACTATCATCAGAGAAAAGCCGAGCTAATAAAGTTATCTCATGCTTATTTGATCCGTCATATGGCACAGGTGGCTTAATTATGATGACTACATGCTCATTTAACACCCTAGCTACCCAATCTCTAAATAATCGCTTAAATTGCTATTTTGACGGGATTAACGCCACCAAAAAGATTAAATCATTTTTCTTGATTAGCAATAATTCTAGTTTCCAGTCAAAAAACTATTTTAATGGAAGCCAGTGCAAAAATGCGCACTCAGTGCGCAGCGAAAACCGTTTTTTAATGCGTACTAATCATTACATGGGGTTGAATTTTAAAAGTAGGTTTCTTGAGTCCATAAAAAGGAGAATGGGAAAACAAATACCACCAATCAGCGGCATTAAGTTAAAAGATTATTTCTTATCTAGTTTAGCTAGTTTTTCGCGACAAGTAGCAATAACCCAAGCGGAAAAGTTAGTATTCTCTTTCTTGGATTGCTCGTCTATTCGCTCTATTAATTCATGGGGGAAGCGGATTGCTTTTCTATCCGATTTATTATTTTTGTTACCTGTAGCCATTTTTATACCTAAAAGATGCTTATTAGTGTGCAGACACTATACACGATCACTAAATAATAAAAAAGGCTTGACGTGTGCCCACACTATAAAATATAGTGAGCACACACCTGATGAATTTATTAGGTTAAAAAAACAATCCCCTGATGTGCTCGCAACACTATCAAGGGATCTAACCACAAACATTAAACGGAGTAATGCTATGGCTAATAGTAATGATACCCTACGCCCTAAAAATGGGCAACCTGACCTATCTAATTTAATTTCTGTTTTAAATCTCTATCAAGCAGATATTCCAACACACCATTTACTACAAGCTGAGAATCATTTTGAAGAACTACAGCAATCTATTCTATATGGAATAGGTGCGATTGGTAACCTGATGTTTTGGGCTAGTGAGAATGAGAGTTATTCGGAGCAGAACCTTAAAAGTGATATGCGCGATATTGGCTATTTACTAGCACAATTAAGGGATGTCGCTTGTTTCGCTTCAAATCAAATTAACCTACTTGATGCTACGCAAAACCATAAGGGAGGTAAATAGTATGTTGAAAACGAATCATCAAGAAAAGGGTAATCGTGAAACCAAACTATTTAAATTCTATGACCTATCAATGGCTCAAGTAGTCCAAATAACGGCAACAACCGAACGCCAAGCACGCAAGAGCCTAGGCAAATCATCCCTTATCTTTATTGCCAGAATTCGCTTATATCCAGTTATTGAAGACACTAAAAGCTTTGGAGGTTATCACTATGGGCAATAATAACTTTCAGATATTAAATAACATCGAAACAAAACTTATTCAAGTTCGGAGCATGGCTAAAATTGCCTTAGATAACACTAACTATAAGTGCGCAGGATATGACGAGCCTTTTATCGAACAAGCCGACATGAGTAATTTACTATGGGTTATCGTTGATTTAGTAGAGCAAGCTTTTGATGAGTTACAAGAGTACGGGTTAACAGAGGATAATAATAATGGCTAATATCTCATTGGACGCAATTAATACTATCAATACAAGACTAGGACAAGCTAACGCTATCACCACGCTTTTAATGGCTGATTGTGATTCAAACGCGCCAATTAACGAAGAATTACGCTCCTATGCCCTTGATGCTGTATCAGACTTAATTAACGATTCTAAAAAGCTGTTTAGAAGCGAAACCGAGCGCAAGGAGGCAAAGAATGAAAGAGTTTGATTTTGTCCATAACGATGACGGCACTATTACCGCATTAAGGCTCAAAAATAACCGATATATAGAGCTGATTTCTTTTGGCAAAGCTGAAATTCCTAACTTACTTGCCGATGTCACTAAGCGGCTTCCACCCGAAGTTAGGCGATACATGACACAAATTAAGGGGGTAAATCATGAATAATCAGCAAGAAGTAACAGCAATTCACCATAGTATCGTTGATTCTACCATGGTGATAATAGCAGGTTTATTTTTAATTGAGCAGATTAATAAAAGTGGCGCCAAGGTATTTATTCATGACGGTATCAAAATTGATATTGATAAAGATTTAATTGTGTTAGGGCTAAAAATGAATCTTAAAGATAGCTTAATTGAAGACTTTGGCGAAAGTGACGGCTTAAATCGCACCTATGGGCTATTAAAAGAGATGTACAGCGAAAGCAATGATAAACCTATGGCACTAACACAATTAGGGCAAGAAATGCTTGCATCGTTATTTATTGATTTAGCCGAAGATATTAAAGCTGAATCTAGCTCGACAATTCATTAAGGGGATGTAATGAAAATCAATGAAATTACAACCCAAGCTATAGGTAAATGGGATTATATCTTCCAATCATTAGGTATTAAAGTAGGTAATGGCAAGCATTGCCCTTGCCCTGTCTGTGGCGGTAAAGATAGATTTAGATTTGATAACCAAAATGGTAGAGGTACATACATCTGTAACCAGTGCGGTAGTGGTGACGGCTTAGAGCTTATTAAAAACTATTGCCAATGTGATGCTAAAGAAGCATCAAGTAGAGTAGTGGAGTGTTTAAATCTGCCTAATCAGAATAACCAAATACGGGAAAATTTCGTATTTAGGAAAATAGATTCCGAACAACTGCATAACGATAACATACCAGATAATCCCGTATGTAAAAAGGTCGAGTATTTGCTATCTAAAGCAACATTAGGGCAATCTCAATACCTGACCAAGAAAGGATTAACCTTTGACTTACCCTTGTTAGATAACGGGCGTATTTTTGTGCCTATGCTAAATCTTCATAATGAATACACAGGTGGCCAATTTATTGAAGTAGATGGTCGTAAGCACTTAATGAAAGGTTCCAATAAAAAAGGGGCATTCACCTTGGTCAGCTCAAAAATGAGCACACCTGCCGAGGTGTACGCAAATTTGCTCACACATAATGAAATTATTATCTGCGAGGGATTAGCGACTGGAATATCAATAGCAGAATTCCGCCATCAATCTATGGTTATATCCGCCATTGACGCAGGCAATCTTATTCATGTGGCCAAGGCTATTCGTGAACTAAATCCAACCGCTAAAATCATTATTGCAGGTGATAACGATATTGGTCATGATAAAAATACAGGTAAAGAAAAAGCAATAGAAGCAGCTCAAGCTGTAAATGGCTATTACTCCGTTCCTGATACAGATTATAAATGTGATTGGGATGATTATAGGCAACAATTTGGGCTTGATAAAATGTCAGTTTCATTTAATCAAATGTTGGCTCATGCTGATGATAGCGTAACCAATTTACCTAAACCGACTAATCAAAAAGATTTATCAGGCATGAATCTATCACAAATGGCATCAAGCCAGCGTGCCGAGCTACTCAATCAATATTATGACAATAACCTTGCAATTAATCTTACTACAGATGAAATCTATTACTATCAAGATAACGCATGGCAACCCATCAGCGATAAAATGCTAATGCGAACCCTAGCCGATTTATTTACTCAATCAGGCGAACCATTTAATCCCATAAGAATTAGCTCAGCGGTTGAATCGCTCAGATTGTCCCTACCGATAATGGGAAAACCTCAAAAAGATTTAATCTGCTTTAAAAATGGTGTATACGAGCTAAAAAAACAAACCTTTAAACCGCACAATAAGCAAGATTGGCTATTAGTCAGTAATGATATTGATTACTACCCTGCCAAAGAAAATGAATCTTTTGATACTCACGCGCCAAACTTCGCTAAATGGCTAAAAAGAGCATCAGGCAATCAAGATAAGGCTAAAAATATCTTAGCTGCGCTATATATGATATTGGCTAATCGTCATGACTGGCAATTATTCTTAGAGGTTACAGGCGCAGGCGGTAGCGGTAAAAGTGTTTTTGCTGAAATAGCAACGATGTTAGCAGGTAAAAACAATACCGTAATAGGCACCATGGACGCATTAGAAAAAGCAAGGGACAGGGCTTTAATTGTAGGCTACTCATTAGTCATCTTACCCGACCAACCGCGTTATATGGGCAGTGGCGCAGGGTTAAAAGCGATTACTGGTGGTGATGAAGTCGCAATAGACCCAAAACACAAGCAACCTTACTCATGTAAAATCCCTGCGGTAGTCTTGGTTATCAATAACGAGGCCATGAGGTTTAACGAACGAAATGGTGGCATATCACGACGTAGAGTTATCTTCCACTTTGGCGAGGTGATACCAGAAAAAGAAAGAGACTTAGACTTGGTCAGCAAAATAGAGCAAGAGCTACCCTCAATTGTGAGGTTGCTATTAAATGAGTTTACCAGTCCAGCAGAAGCTAAAGAAAGACTACACCAGCAACAACAATCAGACGAAGCGACGGCGATTAAACGCGAATCCGATCATTTAGTGGATTTTTGTAGTTATCTTGATGCGCTTGATTACCCCAATGGTATGTTTATTGGCAATATGGGAATAATGCCCTTTAACCCCCGAAAATATTTATACCATGCTTATATTGAATACATTCGCAATACAGGTTTAAACAATCCGCTATCACTAACGCAATTTGGCACATCGCTTAATTATGCAATGAAAGAAAACGGTAAAGACTACATGCGCAAAAGAGCAAATAAAGGGATGAGAACCAACGTAGAGCTTAATATCAATACTAGTCAAGACTGGCTACCTAAAGCCGAAGAACCAAAACTTAAAGGAGTATAAAAAGAAAATGAAATCATTGAAAGCACTTGCTGACGCTATAGCGGAAACTTATGTTAATGAAATGATAGCTAAACAAGGTAATGCCGTATTTACCTTTGTTAACGATGGTGACACTTACACAGGAACTATCACAAAAGAACAATTATCATCGGGGTTAGTTGAACTAGCGCTATTTTGTACAGAAAACGGTAGAAAATCTGACCCATTCCATTTTATCGAAGATATGATTAATTTTTATAGTAAACCTTGGCATATAACTGACTGGGGGAATCGAGCGATAAAAATATATACCGAACAATCATTACTACAAACCCCAACGCGCGTTTATCATTAGGAGATTATTATATGGCGACATACTTTCCACGCGACGAGTATTTTACTATTACTTGCAACGTAGAGCTAAAAGAGTTACTAGAAGCAACCGAAAAAGCTAAAAAAGAACTCAAGGAATTAAGTGATAGTGGATCGAAAGCATCAAAAGGTATAGATAAACTAGAATCCTCAGCAAAAAGTGCGGGTGGGGCACTTGGTAAACTTACTACTATTGCCAAAGCCGTATCTGCTGCGTTAGTTTCTAGCCAAATTATTTCATACGCACAAAGTTGGAATGAGCTAGAAGATCGAATTCAAAACACGGGTGCTACAGCATCACAAACTAAAGACATTTTAGACCAGCTATTAGCTACATCTGACCGAAACGGTCGTACAATTGAAGAATCATCAGAGCTTTACATTCGCTTATCTAACTCAATGCAAGAACTGGGTTACAGCACTCAAGGCACGCTATCTTATATTGATACGCTATCTAATCTGATGACAATCAATAAAACTAACGCAATAGGTGCAGAATCAGCTATCAACGCTTTAACTAAAGCACAAATGAAAGGCAAGCTAGCTGGAATTGAGGCAATGGCGGTTTTTAACGCAATGCCGAGCATATTAAAAACGCTAGGTAAACAGCTAAATAAAACCGAAGCCGAAGTTCGGAAAATGGCGTCTGATGGTAAGTTATCTATGTCGGACTTTACCGATGCGATGATAGCAGCACAAGATGAAACTGCGGCACTTGCTGATAATATGCGTAATACTGTAACTGATGGTATCAATCGTGTTACGAATAACCTAAAAAAATACCTCGGTGAACTCAATAATTCAACTGGCGCAACCAAAGTTTTAGTTGATTCGCTGATTTTAATGTCTCAGAATGTCGATATCTTGATGACAGGGGTTGGTGCGCTTGCTGCTATCTATGCAGGTAAATATATTACATCGTTAGCTAGTGCGACAAAGCAAAGTGTTGAGCAGACCATTGCGAATATTCGACAAGCTCAAGCTGAAAAAGCAGCAGCACAAGCAGCACTACAGCAAGCGCAAGCAGAATTGGCAAACGCAAGAGCTGCTCAGCAATCATTAGCCGCACAATTAAAATTAGCGCAAACAGAGACAACTAGAAACGCTATTAGAAAGCAGCTAAAAGCTAGCACTGAAGCATTGACCGCTGCTACAGCTAAACAAACAGCAGCACAAGCAAGACTTGATGCGGCAATGAAAGCAACTTCTTTTACGGCTAATGGTTTAAGGTCTGCTATGGCTTTGTTAGGTGGTCCTGCTGGAGCAGCTATGATAGCGGCTATGTCTTTGTATTATTTCTATGAAAAAGCAAACCGAGCGAAAGAAGGAGCGATGGGTTTAGCAGGAAAAGTGAAGGAACTTTCTGAGCAGCTTAACCATTTTACAGATGAAAGATTGGTTGTTATCAAAGATGAGGCGGTTAAAGATATAAAAAACGCACAAGAACAGCTAAAGCTATTGCGCTTTGAAATGAAATCAACACAAGAAATTTTAGACGGGAAGGTTCCATTTATAACTGAACGTCGAACAAACGAAGCTATCGCAACTAGAAACAAGCAGCGTGCGCAAGAAAGAGATATTCTCGACGGAATACTTGCGGCTCAAAAACAAATAGCAGAAGTCGAAGATATACTAGCATCCCGTATAGGGCCAAAGCTTGTAAATAATGGTAAAGAGTTGGCAAAAGTCTGGGATGACGCATCAAAATCAGAGATTGATAAAAAAGTAGCAAGTTTATCCAAAGAGCTAGAAATTGCTAAGTTGAAAGCCAAAGAAAATAGCGAAGCGGCGTTTGTTTTAGATGGGCTTTACTCGACTTTGGGCGATAGAGCCGATGAGTATAAAGAAGATTTAGCTGCTTTAGCTTTGGGTCAAGCCAACTTTACTAAGCTAACAAATGACCAAGTCGCGGCTTTACAGCCGCTGGTAGCTCAGCTAAAGGCGCTATCGATTGAAAACAATAAAATTAAGACAAGTAATAAAAAAGGCACAACTAAAAGTTACGCAGAGGAAATTAAAGAACTTAGTGACAAGCTAGAGGTCGCTAAATTAGAAGCACAAGGTCTTACTGTTGAAGCTGAATTACTTGCAATTACTCAAAAAATGGGCGGTAAAGTTACAGCAGAACAAACGGAAAAGCTTCGGAAGTTAATCGAAACGTCGCAAGCTTATAAAGCGCTAGGTACTTTGCAAAGTCCAATTGATATTGAAAAAAACAATTATAACAATTCAAAAGCTGCGTTAGATGACTGGTTTTCTAAAAATCCACAGAAGTATGCAGAATATAACTCGAAGCTTGAACAACTTGAGCGAGAGCATCAAATTAAAATGGCTAAAATCAAGTCAGATGCTGCTGTATCTAATATTGACGACGCTATCGCTCAAGTTGACCCAGTCCAAGCTTTGGCTAATGAAAATGCTAGAAAACTCGCTTTAATTCAAGAGTTCGAGAATCAAAAATGGCTGACAGAAGAAAATGCGCTTGCACTACGAGAAGCTGCTAATCATCAGTATGAGCAAAATAGGATAAATGCGCAATGGGAAATCTGGCGAAATCAGAGCGATGCTAACGAGTTTTTGGCGTCATCACTTGAGGGATTAGCAAGCAGTGCGACAAGTACAATATCTGGACTGGCATCAGGCACAATGACAGCAACACAAGCAATGCAAAATTTTGCTAACGTTATACTGAATGAAGCGATTGGCTCGCTTGTGCAAATGGGTATGCAATACGTTAAAAACGCAATTGTAGCTAAAACGACATCAGCATCAACGACGGCGGCTCAAATTTTGGAGGCTGGCACTTTAGCTGCGGCATATCAACCTGCGGCGATGTATGCATCTATTGCTACGCAAGGCGCAGCGGCAACTACAGGCGCAACATCATATGCGACGGCTATTGGTTCGATGAAAGCGCTAGGTATAGCTGGTGCGCGTAAAAATGGTGGTCCAGTAGATGCTGGCTCAATGTATCGTGTTGGCGAGGGCGGTAAGCCTGAAATATTAGTTGCTGGCGGTAAACAGTACTTAATACCGGGCGAAAACGGGCGAGTACTGAGTAATCGTCAAATTACTAACGGTAAAGGCGGTTCAAGCGTAAATCTTACTATCAACATGCCAATAAATATTGGTGACAGCGGTGGCATGTCAGAGCAAGACGGGCAACAGCTAGCTAAAAACATCGAGCAAGCTATCCGTGCGCAAATCATGAAAGAACAAAGACCTGGGGGACTGCTAAATCGACGTTGATCTAATGGGCAAAATTTCATACTATTAATTCAAATTTTAAAAAGGTTAATAGTATGAAAAAACTTGTTATTATCTGTTTAGTTAGTCTTGCTTTATTCGGTTGCGGAGAAGATAAGATTACAAAAGAGTTCCTTGTAGGTGATTGGCGGTGCAAAGATAATCAGTATCAAAGACACAATGTCGGAGCTAATGAAGACTTGGGTGATCCTGTGTCATCAATTGAGGACACTACAACATTCAGAATAATTAATAATGAACTTTATCAAATAAGCAAAAAGACAGAAAATACCCTTATTGATTTAAGTAAAATTGACTCAACTGAAGATGAAGTATCTGATACCTATAAAACTCATATTGTGAATATCATAAAAGCAATTGATAAAGATACATTTAAAACAGTACTAATAACAGAAATAAAGGATATTAACAATGACACTAACATCATTAATTTTAGAACAAAACTAGAAACAGTTTGCACAAGAATAAAATAACCTACATTAACCACTGGTGAATAAGAATGGCAATAAAAGTAAAAGGTGTTAGAGGATGTATAAAAGGTTTAGATAACACCGTAAACAACATAATCAAAAATAAAGCGGTTAAAGCCATGCATGCGTCAATCATTATAGGAGCTAATCAAGCGGCGCTTTACACCTCAATTGACACATCTAACTTAGTTAATTCGCAGTATAGAGAAGTAGTCGTAAATGGTACCCGTATAACTGGGCAAGTTGGCTATACCGCCGCTTATGCCGCATATGTCGCTGATCCAAACCATCCTATGAAGTTTAAGCGCCCTACCGCTAAAAAGGACTTTTTAAATAAAGGCTTTGAAGATGTTGAAGACCAAATAGTAAACATCTTTAAAAAAGAGCTATTCAGTTAAATTGTAGTGTGTACTTGCACAAAGATTTACTACAAAGATCCTAACTAGTGGCTCAAATTGAGCTACTAAAATATAAAATAGAGACCGCCCTAATTGGCGGTTTTTTATTGAGTGAACACCAAAAGTGTACACTTGTGAATAGTAAATCATTAAGTGTACACCGTTCAAACCCTTTTAGAATAAGGCTTCAAGCTAGTAGTGAACACCGTGTACACTTTTTTATAAAATTTTATTTTTATAGGGGGGGGAGGTATAAAAATCTAAACCATAATTAATGGACACCGATCGCCTAGGTAAATTTTCACACCGTCAAAATTAATAATCCGATTTTTTTACCCTTACAATTTGGCACGGTAAAATTATCTAATGTAGGGGGTCATTTTTTATTTTGGGGGTACAAATGGGGGTACGATTAGGTTTATTAAAAACGCAGTTTCAGTAATAACAATGATTTTCACTATGTAATTCAGTTTCCGCCCACGCACCAAATCAATAAACATCAGCATTCTTTTAAACCCTACAAAGCACATCAAACCCAGTAATAACAAGCCTTAAAGTCTATTTTATTGCCCATTAAGTATCAGTAAGGTACATTTACAACCAAAATTTTTAGGTATATGCCTAGGTATAAGAAGATAATATACCTATATATCGTATACCTAAAATAATTATGGCTAGAAAAACACATCCATTAACAGCCCCCCTAAATAAAAGCCGCCAAGCCAAGAGAGAAAGATTATTCGTTATTTGATGATGGTGGTATGTATTTCTTGGTTAAATCGAATAATTCTAAAATATGGTGTTTTAAGTATACGCGTCCGTATGCCAAAAAAGGCGCATTAATTAGCTTTGGTAGTTATCCAGAAGTTTCATTATGACGCGCTAGAAAGCAAATAGATGAATTATGCACCAGTAACATATCAATGCAAATCAGTCAAAGCCAACAAAATCTTTATATATAAACTGATTTTAGATATTTATTATTGAAACTATGCAATAAACAAGTACTATAAGAAAGCAGAAAAGAATCTAAAATACAAAAATATAAATTTAATTATAATGAATAAATCGGTAGTTAATGCGGGTGTATCATTATAAAAAATAGTATAAATAATTTACATCTATTCTATTTTCGAACAAAGTCTTTAACTTATTAAATAAAATTTATTCTGAAAGAGATTTATTCACACTATTTCAAACCAATGAACAGTGTTAGGTTTAAAACACCATCATTTATCTCTTCTGCTATCTACAGACCTTATTTACTGAATAAATAAAATAAGTTATTGTTTTAACATAAGTTGAAAGTAACAAGAATGTGTGATAACGTGCCTATTAATTAGCAAGGTTTACGATAACGGGCTTGATGCGAACCATATTTACTGAATAGGTAACACTTCTAATATCAATAAGCCAGCTGTAATATATGCTCAATTCTCTATATTTATTCAAACCCGTTTCATATTGGCTTGCTTTTATCATATCTTTACAATGAAATATAAAGAAATATTAATTATCTAAATTATAGAAATTTAATTACAACAAAGAGGCAATAATATGTTTTTCTTATTTTTTATTTTGGTCATTGCTGTTTTAGTTTGGCTATTTCTTGCATACAATAAGCTTAGGAGCTTAGCTGAAAATGTAAAACAAAAACAATCAAATATTTATGTAACGATAAAGAAAAGGCACGATATAGCGCAAAGGTTGTCTGATATCGCGTCTAGTTATGGCGATCATGAAAAGTTAACTCACTTTACCGTGACTGAGAGTAATAATATTGCTACCGCAAATAATGTTGCATCTGAAGCATCTCGAGTTATCGGTAATGTTCAAATGCTAGCAAATCGTTTTCCTGATTTAAAAGCAAACTCGACTTATCAGCAATTAATGGTGCAACTTGATGAGATTGAAAACACGATTTTAAAAAGAAGAGAAGATTATAATGCGGCAGTTCAGATCTATAATTCAACTCGTGGTAGTATTCCTCATCTATTCTATGCAAGTAAGTTGGGGTTTGTTGAAGCAACCTATTTTGAAGTCGATGAAAATGGTATAGAACAGCTTGCTTCATTTAAAACCGATGATGGAAAAATTCTTAGAGATACCATGGGAAGAATGGCCTCGGTAGCAACTGAAAATGTCAAAAAAATAAAAGCGAAAAGAGATAATAATACTGAAGAAGTCGAGCCGTAAAATTAACAAAGATCTAGTGATAACATTAGCGCTTCTTTGGTTTGGTTGAAAGAAAGTATATTTTTATCACTTATCATTAAAAATTCGCCGACAATGTCGGCGAAAAAATAAGTAAATATAATTAAAAATTATTACGCAAAACCTTTCAACCCAACCACATGGACATGTTCTTGGTTATTGATAACTTTACGCACAAGTTTATACGTTGTACCTTTTTCAGGACTGATATTTTCTGGGGCAGCTATAATTAATTGCATCTCCAAACGTTCACATAACTCAAATAATGTTGCAATGGATTTTGCATCTAATCGAGCCGCTTCATCTAAGAATAACAAACGACATGGTAAGATATCTTTATTACGTAGCCGCTTGGATTCTTCTTCCCAACTTTGAATCACCATGAGTAAAATTGACATACCAGTACCGATGGCCTCGCCCGTTGATAATGCGCCACTTTCAGCACGTAACCAACCATCAGCTCCCCGATTGACTTCAACATCCATTTCAAGATAATTTCGATAATCAAGTAGCTCTTCACCAATATTTTGAGCGGTTCGTTGTCCCATATCAATATGTGGATTTAAGCGCTGATAAAGTTTAGCTAAAGCCTCTGAGAAAGTAATACGATTGTTACTAAACAGATCTTGATGTTCATTTTTTTCATCAGCAAGTGCGGCTAAAAGTGAGGAATGCGCCTCTCGAACATTAACATTTAAGCGTACCCCATTAACTTGACCAAATGCCACTGCTTGTAATCCTTGGTTAAGTAGTCGGATACGGTTTTGCTCACGTTGAATAGTTTTACGGATAATATTTGACACACTTTTGGAACTTATCGCTAACTGCTGTTCTCGAGATGTTAATTCTTCGGTCAAACGCGATAACTCAATTTCCATTTGTTCAATAGCTTCAATTGGATCATCAGTTTTTACAATATCTTGGCGAATTCGTTCGCGTAAATGCGCATAAACTGCAATATAAAATTGAATTTTACGTTCTGGACGTTTTGGATCTTCAGATAATCTTAAGACATCCCGTAGATGTTCATTATCGTTAACCGCTAAACGTAATGATCCTAATGCTTTATCTGACATTGAACGCAGCTCATCGGCACTTAAATAAGCAAGCTCGCGACGATGTAAACGGCGTTCAACGCTATTGTCTTTAACTAGTCTTAGTACTAAACACCAACCCACTTTCGCTTGCACTACTTGTTCTCGAAGCTGTTTATAATCACGCAACGTTTGAGTTAAGCGTTTTTGCATTTGCGTCATTTCGCTTTCACACATAATCAGTTGTTTTTCAAGCGATGTACAATGCTGGCGATTACTATTTAATTTGTGATGGATTTCATCACGGCGAGCTCGTGCCCGCTCTTCAGTAATCGCATCGGCTTTTACACCGATTTGCTCAATTTCTTTATGTAGTTCATTTAGCATATCGCGCTTAGTTTCAAAAGCACTTTTTAGCGATGCAACCGTTTGATTATATTGATTGTATTTATCTTGATACTGTTGCATTTGGCTGCGTGCTGCAACTTTTTGAGCTTCAACGATTTCTAAGCGAGAACGTAATTGTTCATTTAAATCGCTATTTTCATTTAACATGCCCGCTGAATCTTCATAACTAAAATGAGCACGGCGTTGTATCACTTCAGTTAATGCAAAGACTTGTTGCCGAATGGTTTGTTGCTGTGCTTTGACTATATTGTAATGTTCTCGCAATGCTTCATTTTGCTCTGGATCGCTTTGTAATACCGTCACAATCGGTTCAAGTTCAGAAACTGTGTTACGATTACGGCTAACATATTGCACTGACTCTTGCGCTTCGGCTAATTGTTCACGCAATTCATCAACACGATCAGCTAAATCATCATCAGCAAGTAGATGCATCTGGGCAACAAGTTTATTAATAGTTGCTAATTGCTCTTTATAATTAGCAACTTGTTGTTGGTTTTGTTGATCGATACTTTCTTGAGATGCGAGTTGGCGTTCAATTTCACTACGTCTCATTGTTAATTTTTGAACTTCAGCTTCTGGATCAATATCAAAAGCTACGGCAAGATATTGACCGATAAATTGTCCAACATTTTGCTCAATGCGTTGTAACTTTTGTAAATCAAATGAAATAGTTGCATAACGTTCATGCAATTCATCTCGTTCAGCAGATAATTTTTCGAGATGAATTTCACGTGCTGCACGACCAAATAATGGTACATTAGGAAAACTTGAGAATCGCCATTGGCGCTCACCGGTTTTAACTAACACCGCTTTATTCATCTCTTCACAATCAAAAACACTATCATCAAATGATGATGGATCTCCTTCGATAAAATAAATATCTTCTGGATAATCCTCATCACTTGCGGTCAGGCTTTCTAACTGCTGTTTAACTAGCGATAAATCTGGTACAACAATCGCTTGCCTTGCTGGGCCGTAAAGCGCTGAAAAGTAAGGGGCATCATCGATGGTTACATCTTCATAAATTTCAGAGAGTAAGACACCATTAAATCGCTCTGAAAGCACAGATAGTCGACCATCATCAACGCCACTAGGTTGATTCAGTTGTTCAATTTGAACATCTAATTGATTACGTCTAAAACTAATTTGATCTCGTTCAGCAACAAGCACACGCTCTTTCTCAAGTAACTTTTGCATATGTTGTGTAACATCTTGGCTGTTACTAAAAGTTTCGCCTGTTTGTTCTTGCAAAGCAATTAGGGAATCTTGAGCTTTTAACCATAATGGTGCTTTTTGGCGATAATCAGCAATTTTCGATTGAATCTGTTCAAACTCTTGTCTAGATTCAATTCTTTTTTCACTCGATTTGTTAGCAAGCTCTGCGACTTCGTCTAATTGCATTTCAAGCTCTTGCTTTAAATCATCAAGCTCATCGTAATTAACTTGACGATTAACGCGTTTACAAAATTGTGTTAATAATGATTCCGCCTCTTTCTGCTCAAAAAAACGCTGTTCAAGTTCATCTAGTTGTAACTGTAAATGTTCGGCTTGTTCTGCTTGGTAACATTGTGATGGCCATTTTCTTAACGATTCTTTTGCCGCAGCAAACGCATCACTACGAGTCACATCACCAACTAATTTAACCACCAATTGATAAGCACGATCAAACTGATTAATTGCCGCATCAGATACACTTAATTTTTGTTCTAGCTCAAGCACTTGTTCGGTAATTTCTTTTTGCTTTTCATCAAATACAGCAAAATGATCTTCAATATTACTAATGCTTAGTTTTGGTAGTTGGCATAATGATTGCGCATTTTTTAGTGCTTGCAAGGCTTGTTGATATTGAATTGCACGTGTTTGTTGAACATCAAGTGCTTGCTGATAATCTGCTAGCTGGGTTTTGATTTCATCAACTTCTTGTTCAGTTTGTTGAACTTGATCACGATAAGTTTGATATTGTTCATTTGCTTCAAGCACCACTTCGTTTTGCTCTTCAAGCTTTAAATTTAAATCATCTAAATCAGCTTGATAACGATCGATCTTCTCTTGTTGACGCAATGCGGCTTGCGCTAAATTCAGGTGATCATTAGCAGCTTGTAAATCCGTTTCTAAATCGCTTTGCGCTACTTGATGTTCTTTAAGCTCTTTCGCCATTTCAACTTGACGATATTGATTGCTAATAAGCAAATCTTGTGTTTTAAACATATCACGGCGCAAACCAAGTACTGATTCAATATGCACTCGGCGTTCGTTAGAATGGCGCATATAATCAGCGGCGACATAATTAGTCGATTCACTAATAAGATGTTTAAATAAATCACGATCCGATTGCGTAACTCGAATAGCCTCTAAAGTCATTCGGTTTTCACGTAATGCCGCTTCCATATCTTGAAAGGCTTTACGTACACCGCTATTTTCAGGTAATAAATAGTCACGCAGTGAGCGGGTAATAGCACTTGAGATACCACCATAAAGTGAGGCTTCGATCAATCGGTAATATTTACTTCTATCTGATGGTGAACGTAATCGTTTTGGTAAAATACCAAAATCAAACATGACCGAATGATAATCAGTAATAGAGTTAAATTGTTTAAAGATAATGCCTTCCATCAATTCAACTTTTTCTTTTAACTCTGGCAACGACAAAATACGTGCCTGTTTGTCATTTAATCTTTCTGTTACTAATTCAGTTGGGCTTATATTTACCGATAAGCCTTGCAATAAAAATGGTTTGATATCAACTTTTTTGTCACGCCCTGCTACTTGCTGTAATCGTACACCACAAATAATTCGTTGGTTACGAGAGTTAATTACATCAAGCATAGAATAGCAAACGCCTGGTTTTAATTTACCATGCAATCCTTTATCTCGCGATCCTGATGTTGCCCCTGCTTCGGTTGTGTTTCTAAAATGTAATAAGGTTAAATCGGGAATTAATGCTGTAACAAATGCTGCCATCGTGGTGGATTTACCCGCGCCATTACCACCCGATAGCGTTGTGACTAATTGATCAAGCTCAAAAGTTCGCGCAAAAAAACCATTCCAGTTAATTAGCGTTAATGAGTGAAATTTACCGTGGCCAATCATGTTTATTCTGTCTCCTCATTAACGTCTTCATATTGCTCTTCATTATTATCATTATCTAAGGTAAGTGATGATTCAATTTTAATTGCTTCTCCATCCCTAATTAAGCGTAATTGGGCTTCTTGTACATCATCACCACTACGTACATCTGCCCCAAAGCGGAAAATAGCTTCGTTGATACGAAAACGATTACTATCGTTACCAACAATAAAAAAGATCATACCCAACCGGCGTAAACGATTTAACGCTGTTTTCACTTTATCAAAGAGTTTTTGGCGGTCCAAATCAGATCCTGTTGAACGTTGGTTCACTAATTTAAGTAATTTACTTTCATCAGCTAACGAAACTAACTCATCAAACAATTCTTGTAGGGTAAAAATGCCTTCATGAGCCAATCGTTCTGGGCTTAAGTATAAATAGCAAAGTACCTTGCCAACAAGCATATCAAGTTCAGAAAGAACTGAGCGAGGAATTAATGTTGTAGAACGAGGGCGTAGGTAAAAAAAGCCTTCTGGCGCTCGAATTAATTCTACATTATAACGTTGATAAAATTGTTCAAGCTCAAGTTGGAAATCCATTAGGAATGCATGATGATCAAGTTCATCAATACCAATATGGCGCCCAGATCGCAGTAAACTATCAAGCTCAGGAAAGATAGGATTAGCAATTGCTTGCGCCAATTTAACTGACATATATTTATCAATAGATGCTTGAGAACTTGTGGCTATACGCTCCTTAACTTCATCAAGATGATGTGCGGTTCGTTGTGTTTCAAAATCGTTAATATCTGTTGATGACATGTGCTTGCACCTTAGCTCCATAATCGTTAATAGGCTTCCACTCAGCAGGAATTCCAAGCAAATCATCTTCGGCAATACCTAGACGAATAGCTTGTTCAATAAATAATCTTGCAATATCAAAGTGTTGTTCGCGTGGGAACTGTTCCAAATAGCTATAAATGGCAAGACCTATATCAAGTGGTTTATGTTCTTGCTTAAAGACCAATAAATTTTGCTCAATATGAGCAATTATATGTTCTTGAATCTCTTCAATCATTTCAAATTCAAGTTCTGACGGTAATTCTCCTGTTACTTCTGCTTCATGTAAAGCTAGTTCTTCATCACGCATATCAAGTAAGCGATCAGCATTAGCAAAAGTCAGCGACCAAGGCAACTCAAAATATCCTTGTATCGATTTACGTAAACGCTGTGAAAACACACGATTTTTATCTAAGTCAATAGCAGTACGAATAAATTTATGGACATGGCGATCATAACCGATCCAAAGGTCTATCGCTTTTTGCCCCCAACCAATAATTCGATCTAGTTTACCTTGTAAATCCATAACAACATTGTTAATTTTATCAAGATCAGGATTATCAAGCGTCGCATCTTGTATTAAAAGCAAACTGGCTTGCAATTTATCCCCAGCCGCTGCTAAAGTGTCTTGTAATTCGCGCAATGTTTGCGATGTTTCGGTAAGTAAACCTTCACAACTACTAATTGCAGCTTGCCAATCTTGGCTTAATAAGGCTGAAATGTTTTGCTTCACATCTGCCTGCTGCTCATCCATAACACGTTGCGTGATATCAATACTGTCAAAAATCTCAGCAACGGAATATTTTAACGGCGCAAAAACATTGCGATGCCAATGCAGATCATCACCGCCTTCAAGCGCAGCATCGGCAGCACGTTTTAACTCTTGTGCAACAATAGAAAGTTGGAGAGATAAACGTAAGGTGGAAAACTCTCGCTGACGAATATAATAATCAGTAATACCTATTCCCAATGGCGTCAAACGATAGATAGAAAACCCATCAGTCATTTCACTGGTAAATCGAGTAATAAACCGCTGTCGGACTAAATCATTAATTGCATTATTGGCACGCACAGTAATGGTATCTTCACTTTGCTCAAAAATTTGTGAAACATGCCTAAAAGCGTCAATTAATTCCGATTCTGTCATCTCTCCATCAAAACGCTCTCTGTTTAATACAGCAATAGCTAATAAAAAAGCTAACCTTTCAACAGGCAAGACGATCGAAAAATCATTCTTTTTTGCCCAAGAGACCAGTTCTGGCACTGATTGGGAAAAATCAATCATAAAAAATCCTTAATTTAAGGAGATAAAATCGAATCATACCTCAAAGTTTTATATCTCAAGGTAGAAACAAAAATAACGCCAATTATATAACAATATAGAGTAAATTTGTAATGGAATTCGATGAAAGCTCGAAAACTATAATTATTTAACTTACATTGCCTTTTAACGGTATAATAATAAAAAATAAGATAATCTGAAAAGACCAATACTTTTATATTGGTCATAATAACATGAAGTTAATTAAGAGTTGTTGAGCTTTTGTGTTCGTATATTAATCAACAATGCATTGGCAGCCACAAAAGTATAAGTGCTAGCGATATCATGATGTTATCCTTGCGAAAGCTCGAAACAAATCGGTAAACTACCACTATCAACAGCGAGATGGATTTTAGTTGAATTGCCCCGCAGCTTTTTCTTATCTGCTGTGAATACTGAGTTGTTACAACTGAGTTATATCGATGCGCTCGCACAATAAAACCATCGAGGAAAACCCATTCAAAACAGCTATACTTAATAGTTGTTTGAAAATATACATTAATATGACTTTTCTAGGGCATAAATTAAAACATCTATAGAATGTATTTCATTAACCAAATGTAATTGGTAAATCTTGCCAAGGAATACCCGTTCTTATTCGGAACAGTATTCCTTCAAATGTCACCCTATTATTCTGGTTTATTATAAGCTTGCCCGTACTTTTCATTATTTTCATCATCGTTTCTTACTGCTTATCTGTTAACATTGTTCTTGGTATAGTGAACTAAGTTATGGTTGTTTTTTGGCAAAATTATTATAAAGTTCACTATGCTATTAAAAAAACTACCATCAGAGATAAACACACGCTAATAATATAAAAATTAATCGCCTCTGCACACCGCAATAGTACTAGGATAATTCGCACGATCTAGAGAAACGTTACCTCTAAGCCCCATTACTCGATATACTTTTCCCCCAAAAAAACCACCGTTTATTTTTTCTAACTCACTGGTCCATCTTTCACCATCTTTACTCCAAATTCCACCATATCTTTGGGTTATACCCCATTCTCCCATAAATGTCCCTACAGCCCGAATAAAATGATCCCAATTATTAGTTAGCTCATTGATATCATACAAGTATTGACGTCGAAAATTATAGTTCATTGCTTCCTCTTTTGTTGTTCTTCCTTGTCTTGAACCTCGACAAAAATCTAATGCTGGGAAACGAGTTGCAGAATTTACCATTCGATTGTTTGCAAAGACTATTTCCGAACTACCAGCTCTTGCCCATTTATTTGGGACCGGAATAGTAAAATTATCTAACCATATCCATGATTGACCATTAAAATATTCCATTGTTATCGTCGGTGTTCCATTTTGGATAAACTCCCCTTTTGTTGCCGACTCATATATTACAGAACAGTTTTGTGCAATTCCTCCTGCAGTCCATAAAGAAATCTTTCCTGCTCCATTATGAGAATAGCAACGATATCGAGTTTGATCGGCTCCTGAACCAATTAAACTAAAACCAGCTTTTTTAAATCCAGTTGTAGGAAAACCTGACCAACGACTAAAACCGTTTATTTCATTAAACACACTACTATCGTGCCCACCATAATTAGTCATCTCATTTGGTTTAAGATAACAAATACCTTGTCCATATGGCATAAAAGTATATACAACAGGAGGAGCACTACCATAAAACCGACTATTAGGAATACCATATCTGGTAGTTACACTTACATCATTTACCTCAACTTTTAAGGTATATGGACCACCACAGTTCCATAATTCCCAATTTAAACGATCGTTAGGTATCGGTATATTATTGTCATACCATGTAGCTTTCATAGTACCCGAAATTGTTCCCTCCTTTTCGTCACCATCATCATCACCGATTAATACACCAGCAACATTATGAAAATTTCCATCAGCAGGAACTAATGTCCATACATCCGAAAAATGCATGTGTTCTGGTGCACGAATAGCGACAGAGGAATCCCACGCATTTAACCATTCTATGCCACCATGGCCATCTCGTCTCGGCATATTAAAGCCTTGAAGTTGGTTTAAATTTGATAGTTTTGTAACTCGATCTGTTAATAATAAATAAGGTGCGTTACCAATAATTGCTTTTTGAGAGATCGCTGAATAGGATTTAGCAGCATGAACAGAAAAAGTTGAAAGAAATAAAAAAGAAATAACATATATAAAAATAAAACTTCTGTAGTTATTTTTTTTCATCATAATATCCTTATGTTTTTTTTAATTTATTTTTACTCTAATTAAGATCCCTTACCTATAGCGCATTAAAAAGTTTATAAATAAATTAAAATCATAAATTCATAATTTTACTTTTACCTATAAAAATTAATAAATAACATATTAATTATAATTGTTTTTTATTTTATTTTAAACAGTATAAAAATAAATTTGAATTTATTTATTCCGTACTCGCACAAACGCTTATTTATGCTAAAATCAGTATACATTCTATAAACTAACATAAGGACGTAACGAAATGCATATCGGTATACCTAAAGAACGGTTAGCCAATGAAGCTAGAGTTGCAGCAACGCCTCAAACTGTTGGACAACTGTTAAAACTTGGCTTTACAGTCTCTGTAGAACAGGGCGCTGGACATGCTGCTCATTTTGAAGACCAAGCTTTTATTGATGCTGGAGCAACCATTCAAAACACGCAAGAAATTTGGCAAAATGATCTGATTTTAAAATTTCATGCACCAACAGATGATGAAATTGCTTTAATGAAAGAGGGATTAACCCTTATCAGTTATATTTATCCAGCTCAACATAAAGAACTATTAGAAAAACTTGCCACTAAAAATGTTACTGTTATGGCAATGGACTGTGTGCCACGTATTTCACGCGCACAATCTTTGGACGCATTGAGTTCAATGTCTAATATTGCCGGTTACCGTTCAGTTATCGAAGCAGCAAATCAATTTGGTCGATTTTTTACCGGTCAAGTTACCGCTGCCGGTAAAGTGCCTCCAGCTAAAATATTAGTTATTGGAGCAGGTGTTGCAGGCCTTGCAGCAATTGGTGCCGCAGTGAGTTTGGGGGCAATTGTTCGTGCTTTTGATACCCGACCTGAAGTTGCCGAACAAATTAACAGCATGGGCGCTGACTTTTTAGAGTTAGATTTTGAAGAAGAAGCAGGTTCTGGTGACGGTTATGCTAAACAGATGTCAGCCGCCTTTATTGAAGCTGAAATGGCCCTATTTGCTGAGCAAGCGAAAGATGTTGATATTATTATCACAACAGCATTAATTCCAGGCAAACCTGCACCAAAACTCATTTCGAAAGAAATGGTTGAATCAATGAAACCTGGCAGTGTTATTGTTGATTTAGCAGCATTAACTGGCGGAAACTGTGAATTGACTAAACCAGGTGAAATTTTCGAAACGGATAACAACGTAAAGATTGTTGGTTATACTGATTTAGCTAATCGTATGCCAGCGCAAGCATCACAACTTTATGGTACGAACATTGTTAACCTATTAAAACTACTTGCTAAAGAAAAAGACGGGAATATTGATATCAATTTTGAAGATGTCGTAATCCGTGGTGTAACGGTGGTTAAAGACAAAGAAATTACTTGGCCAGCACCGCCAATTCAGGTATCAGCTCAACCTCAGAAAAAAGCAGCTGAACCAATTGCTAAACCTGAACCTAAACCAATGGATGTTCGTAAAAAATACGGTATTTTAGCTTTGGCTATTATTGCTTTCTTCTGGCTTGCTCATTCCGTTCCTGAAAGCTTTTTAGGTCACTTTACTGTGTTTGCATTATCTTGTGTTGTTGGCTACTACGTAGTATGGAATGTCACACACTCTTTACATACACCTCTGATGTCGGTAACAAATGCAATTTCCGGTATTATATTAGTCGGTGCAATATTACAAGTCAGCGATGATAATGGCTTAACAACGGCAATTGCCTTTGTAGCTATTTTGATTGCTAGTATCAATATTTTTGGTGGATTCTTTGTTACCCAAAGAATGCTGAAAATGTTCCAACGTGATAAGTAAAGGAGAGCATAAATTATGAGTAATGGAATAATTCAAGCAGCCTATGTTATTGCTGCATTACTTTTTATTTTTAGCTTACGAGGTCTTTCTAACCAAGAGTCGGCCAAATCAGGAAATATCTACGGTATGATTGGCATGGCAATCGCCCTTATCGCAGCGGTTGCTAGTATCACTGGTGGACTACACTGGATAGTTATCGCTATGGTTATTGGTGCGGCAATTGGTTTATATTTAGCTCAAAAAGTTGAAATGACACAAATGCCAGAACTGGTTGCCTTACTTCACAGCTTTGTTGGCATGGCCGCCGTGCTTGTTGGTTTCAACAGTTTCTTAGATCCTCACATCCAAGATTTTAGCGGTGGTGAACTTAGTGTTCACTTAGTTGAAATATTTGTTGGTGTCTTTATCGGTGCTGTTACTTTCTCTGGCTCTGTTGTCGCCTTTGGCAAATTAAATGGTCGCATTAGTTCTAAACCGCTATCCATTCCAAACAAACATTATTGGAACTTAGCAGCAATTGTTGTTTCTATCATTTTAATGTTTAGCTTTGTTGAACTGAAAAGTGGTGCAGGTGCAACAATTAGCTTATTAGTTATGGCAATTATCGCTTTTGCTTTTGGCTTCCATCTTGTTGCCTCAATTGGTGGTGCTGACATGCCTGTTGTTATTTCAATGCTAAACTCTTATTCGGGTTGGGCTGCCGCTGCTGCAGGCTTTATGCTAGGTAATGATCTTCTTATTGTAACTGGTGCATTAGTTGGTTCATCCGGCGCAATTCTTTCATATATTATGTGTAAAGCAATGAACCGTTCATTTATTAGCGTTATCGCAGGTGGATTTGGTAGTGATGGTAATATAGCAAATTCATCTGATGAAGAACAAGGTGAGTACCGTGAAATGCAACCCGCTGAAGTTGCACAAACATTAAAAGAAGCTCGCTCTGTTATTATTGTTCCTGGCTATGGTATGGCTGTTGCACAAGCACAAGGTGCTGTAAGTAATATTACAGAAAAACTACGAGCAATGGATATTGAAGTGAGATTTGGTATTCACCCTGTTGCAGGACGCTTGCCTGGACATATGAATGTGTTACTTGCGGAAGCCAAAGTCCCTTATGATATCGTCCTTGAAATGGATGAAATCAATGATGACTTCCCTGACACCGATGTCGTTTGGGTTATTGGTGCAAATGATACTGTTAACCCAGCAGCAGAAGAAGATCCAAATAGTCCAATTGCTGGCATGCCAGTTCTTGAGGTTTGGAAAGCAAAAACGGTAATTATTTCTAAACGATCAATGAATACCGGTTATGCAGGTGTGCAAAACCCACTCTTCTTTAAAGAAAATAGTTATATGCTATTTGGCGATGCGAAAGATAGCGTTGAGAAAGTACTACAAAACCTTTAATTAATCGCGGCAAATATTACTGTGGCGCTTGCCACAGTAATAACCGAAAAATAAGCTTTTGCCGCCTATCTACAAACTTAAATGCTAGAAATTCATACCATTAATATTAATTAAATTAAATAGTAACTAAATTAGCAAAATAATATTAACCTTTTCTGTTAGTGCCAACTAAACAAATGATTTATTTAGTTAAAATAATTTTAGAAAAATACAGGTTTCATGTATGAAATAGCCTTTCTGCTAACAGTTATCTTTTTTAATTTGTTCTTTATGATAAAGATAATACGCTCCACGGGACACCATTCGAAGCTGGAAAATAAGATCTTCAATTAGTTTTTGACGCTGAACTATGTCAAAATCAATGGCTTCAGCACCAGCATTAAATGCAATAGTGACCATCGCTTCGGCTTGCGCTTCGTTATAATGGTGAGGCATTTGGTTGGCATTATCAAGATAGTCAACAAGCTCAACAATAAAGTGCTGAATTTCGCGCGCAATAGCAGAGCGAAAAGCAGACGATGTCCCTGCCTTTTCACGAAGAAGCAATAAAAATACTTTCGGATTTCTATCAATAAATTCAATAAAAGTGGTTACTGATGTCTGTAATACACTACCACCTTTTTCGATACGCTTACGTGCTTGACGCAACAATTGACGAAGCGTTAAGCCACTTTCATCAACCATGGCTAAACCAAGCTCATCCATATCACGGAAATGCCGATAAAATGAAGTAGCGGCTATTCCTGCTTCACGCGCTACTTCTCGTAAACTTAAACTAGCAAAACCTTGCTCTGCATTAAGTTGATTAAATGCGGCTTCGATTAAAGTACGGCGAGTTCTTTCTTTCTGTTGAGCTCGAACACCACCAGTCTTGATATTTTTCATCTAATAGCTCAATTCTGATATTCCTACATCCTCAAACATTAATTTGCTGATTTTAATAATTGCTCTTTTTCAGCAAGTACTTTTGGCATATGCTCACGGATAGTCTTAGCTATTGTTTCATAGCGAGAGCGTAATGGTGAACCAGGGCGATAAATCAAAGTAATACTACGTGATGGCACTGGGTCTGTACAAGGAATATAACAGATATTATCACGAATTCGCTCATTAGGAGCAGCAAGTTCTGGAAATAAAGTGATACCACGACCGGCAGAAATCATACTCCTTAGCGTTTCAAGACTAGTCGCTTTGAACTGTTTATCTTCATCAATGCCAACTTGAAAACAATACCCCATTGCGTGATCACGCAAGCAGTGACCATCTTCTAACATTAAAAATTTATGTCCTTTTAAGCCAGATAATTTAATGGTCTTTTTATTTGCTAGCTCGTTATCAGATCGAACAGCTAAAAACATCGGTTCCTCAAATAAAGGCAATTCAATAAATTGAGATGTCTCTTTAACTTGCGCAACAATAGCGCAATCAAGCTTACCACTTTCTAACTGGGCAACAATACTAGCCGTTTGTGCTTCATGTAAGTAAAGTTCTAATTTTGGAAAAGATTCATGTAAAACGGTAATAACATGAGGTAAAAGATAAGGCGCTATAGTAGGAATTAATCCGATATGCATCGGTCCTGACATTTCTTCACCTTGACGGCTTGCCATTTCTTTTAGAATTTGAATATTACGCAAAATCTCTTTAGCCTGTTCAACTAGCATCATACCTGTTTGTGTAAATAATACTTTGCGGCTCGTACGTTCTAATAACATTACGCCTAATTCATCTTCTAATTTTCTAATTTGGCCACTAAGAGTTGGTTGACTCACATTGCAAGCATCTGCTGCTTTACGAAAATGGCGAAATTCAGCTAACGAAACAAAATATTCCAAATCACGAATATTCATAATATCCCCAATAAGTTATTAGTTAATGGTATATACTCAAATAGCTTCCATATGTAAGATTAATAGCATTAAAAATGCGCTTTATAATTTCTTAAATTATAATGCTTTATAAATAATATCCTACGAAACAAATAAACAAGAAGAAGTTCTGAGTATAGTTTTATTTCATCTTAATCAGTTAGTAAAAAAACACTAACCAATGCAAAACGAAATTTGTCGTTTTTAATTAGGTATTACTAATATTACTATATTAAGTACTATTGTTGATAATTATGTTCAAAAAATCAAATATAATATTTAAATCATTTTGGAAAAATCATTTTATTGAGAGAAAAACATCAATTTTAAGAAACATGGAAACTTATTAGCAATTACGATATAATCACACACAATAACTATTTTTAAGCCAAGATACTTTTTTGAGGTGTGCTATTTTTAAACAAGTTTCACGTTTTTATCAAAAGTTTTTCCGTCATGAAGATAAACAGAAAATGGGCTATGTGTCCATTCCACGTAATGAACATAATATATCCCGCAAAGAAATTAGTGAAAATGCATTAAAAGTCCTTCATCGATTAAATAAACAAGGGTATGAAGCTTATTTAGTAGGTGGATGTATTAGAGATCTCATTTTAGGCAAAACACCAAAAGATTTTGATATCACGACTAATGCAACGCCCGAGCAAATTCAGAAGCTTTTCCGTAACTGTCGTCTAGTGGGAAGACGATTTCGCCTCGCTCACATTATGTTTGGCAAAGAAATCATTGAAGTTGCGACTTTTCGTGGAGATCATGCGTCTCAAGAAGGACAAACTAATATATCTAAACGTTCACAATCAGGTATGCTGTTACGAGATAATGTGTACGGAACTATTGAACAAGATGCAATTCGCCGCGATTTTACCATGAATGCCCTTTATTATAGTATTAATGATTTCACTTTACGTGATTATTGCGGAGGATTGAAAGATTTACAAAAAGGTATTATTCGATTAATCGGCGATCCACAGACTCGTTATCGAGAAGATCCTGTTAGAATGTTAAGAACTGTTCGTTTTGCTGCTAAATTAAATATGGCAATTGAACCAGCTACTGCTGAACCAATTAAACACCTTGCACCTTTATTAAAAAATATTCCGTCTGCTCGGCTTTTTGATGAGTCTCTTAAACTATTACAAGCAGGCAATGGCTACAAAACTTATGAGCTACTGAGAGAATATTGTCTTTTTGAGCAATTATTTCCGATTATTGGGCGGTTTTTTACCAATAATCAAAATGGTTACCTAGAAAAAATCATTGCGCAGGCTCTAAAAAATACCGATTATCGTATTGCCAACAATAAACGGGTCAACCCTGCATTTTTATTCGCTGCATTTTTCTGGTACCCAATTATTGAGCAAACACAAGCAACCTGCGTTGAAAGTGGCTTACCATTCCATGATTCATTTTCGATGACAATTAACGAAGTGCTAAGTGAGCAATGCAAAAATATTGCCATACCTCGACGTTTTACCTCTACAATGGGAGATATTTGGCGCTTGCAGCTACGTATGAAAAAACGAGAAGGTAAACGAGCATTTGTTATATTAGAACATCCTAAATTTCGAGCAGCTTATGATCTGTTAGAAATGCGAGCCTCAATCGAAAAAGGAGAACTCTTAGAACTGGCTAAATGGTGGGATGAATTCCAATACTCTTCGGTAGAAAAAAGAATATTGATGGTAAAACAACTTAATAAAATCAATAAACGCAAAGTGAAACGTTAATTTTTAATTCGCACTTTTATAAATAATCGTTATAATGTTGAAATTAAAATAATCATAATAATTTTATAATCATTGATGAAAAAATTAACGCCTTCTCTTATTGCACTAACCATCACTATTTCTTTGTATAACAACGCTAGTTATGCTATAGATTTACCGAAAGCTGTTAGCAATAATCCTCAATGCCTTGTAGACGTACCTAGGTTTGATCGCCCTTTAGTCAATGGAAATATAAATACCTTACCAGTCAATGCTGAAGCTAATCAATTCGAAGCGATTTATCCAAATATTGCCATATATCAAGGTGAAGTATTTATTGAGCAAGGTAACCGCACTGTTCAAGCAGACAAAGTAACCATTGACACCAATGATGATAATAATCGAACTGTAACATTAGAAGGAAATATTAATTATCAAGATAATTTGATAAAAATGAAAGGCGAGAATGCATCAATGAATCTCAATAACAATGATGCCAATATGAGCCCAAGCCAATATCACCTTGTTAATCGACTTGGTCGCGGTAATGCTGATCAGATGAATTTTGAAAAGAACCGCTATGTTATTTTAAAAAATGGTAGTTTTACATCTTGTCCTGTTAATGATAGTACATGGAATATTAAGGGAACAACGGTTATTCATGACAATGAAGAACAGCTACTAGAAGTTTGGAATGCGGTATTTAGTGTTGGTAAAGTCCCTGTTCTATATTCACCTTATTTACAATTACCAACTGGCGATAAACGTCGCTCTGGATTATTGATGCCTAATTTTGGCTATGACAGTACTGATGGCATTGATTTTTCAATACCAATCTATTGGAATATTGCACCAAATTATGATGCAACTTTTACGCCGAGAATTTTACAAAAACGAGGTGTACAATTACAAACAGAATTTCGTTATTTAAATGAAATAGGTTTAGGCACACTTGCATTTTCTTGGTTGCAACATGATAGACAATATGACGCAGATAGAAAAAATCATTTTAATGGCAACAATTATGATGATAATAAACATCGTTGGTTATTCCATTGGAAAAATGAAGAATTAATTAACTATAATTGGCGTTTTTATACTGATACAACGCGTGTTAGCGACAATCAGTATCTTACCAATCTAAACTCTAAATATGCATCCCAAACTGCTGGCTACTTAACACAGTTCTATAAAATTGCTTATAATGACGAGAATTGGGATCTTACGCTAGGCTATAAGCATTTTCAGCCATTTCACTCTGAATTAAAAAATTCACTTTACCAAACCGAGCCACAATTAGATATTAGTTATTATAATAATGATTTGGGACCTTTCAAGTTTAGAGCATTTTCTCAACTATCCCGCTTCTTGACATCGGGTCAAAAGAAACCTAAAGCATGGCGAGCACATCTGGAACCAACGCTTAATTATACCTTAACCAATTCTTGGTCATCATTAGCCACTGAAGCGGGTTTTATGGCTACTCACTATAAACAAGATAATATTAAAAATTATATTGATCAATATAAATACTTAGACAAAAACGTAAATCGTTTTTTACCTAAATTTAGTATTGACGGTAAAGTCATCTTTGAACGGGATATGCCTTATCTCCATAACTATACTCAAACCTTAGAACCACGAGTAAAATACATCTATATTCCATATCGAAAACAATCAAATATTTGGGCATATGATTCCACTATATTGCAATCAGATTATATTGGCTTATTCAGAGATCAGCCTTATAGTGGCCTAGATAGAATTGCTTCAACTAATAAAATATCAACGGGTGTAACAACACGAATTTATAATCAGAACAAAGTTGAAAAATTCAACTTATCAATTGGGCAAATTACTTATTTTACCAAATCAAAAACAAGTGAACACAATAATGGTTTAGACGAAAACTCTGACACTGGCAGTATTACTTGGGCATCAGATAATTTTTGGCGCATAAATGATGACATGATCTTTAGAAGTGGGGTCCAGTATGATACTCGAATTGATACAATTTCATTAGCTAATGCGACATTTGAATATCGACCTTCTGCAGATAAGTTAGCACAATTATCTTATCGCTACGCAAATCGTAACTATATTGATACTGTTGATAAAAATTCTGCTTATAGAGGTTACAAACAAGACATCTCCCAAGCAGGAGTGATGACAGCGTGGCCATTATCACAAACAGTCAGCGCTGTTGGATCGTATTATTATGATGTAAAATTAGGGCAATCCGCAGATGGTTTTGTCGGATTACATTATAGTGATTGTTGTTGGGGAACAACAATACAGTATGGTAGAAAATTAACAGATTGGAACAATACTTCTCGTAGAAGCAAATATGAAAATAAATTGTCTATTAATTTCGAATTGCAAGGATTAGGCAACAATCGAGACACCAAAGCCAAAATGCTAAATTTCGGAAAACTACCATATACAACAACATTTGAATAAGATATTTCTGTAAAAATGATAGATAACCAATAAATTTATTGCAAGCAGTGAATGCTGCAACAACAAAATGAGTTGAGTGAAGATGAAATTATTAAAACTATTTATCGCTTTAAACCTAAGCGTAAGTTTAGGTGTTTTAACACCATTATCTGCCAATGCTGCACCTAAAGTTGTAGAGCAAGTTGCTGCAATTGTAAATAACAACGTTATTTTAGAAAGTGACGTTAATGACATGTTAAAAACAATTAAAGCTAGTACCGATTCTAGAAACTTACCCAATGATAAGGTGCTCAGACAACAAATCATTGATCGTCTAATTATTGAAAACCTAATTTTACAAAAAGCAGCTAAAGCTAAAATCACTGTTAGCGATGACGAGGTAACTAGTGCTATTAACAGAATCGCTGCCCAAAATGGCATGACTATCGATCAGCTTCGAAGCAAGTTGTCAACAATGGGGATCAGCTATGGAGCGTATCGTGAAAGAATCCATAATGACATGTTGATTGAAGAAACACGAATGCATGAAGTAAGACCAAGAATCAAAGTTTCAGAAAAAGAAGTTGATAACTTAGCTAAAAACATTGCTCGTCAACCAACTAATAATATTGATGTAAAAATTAGCCATATTTTGATTTCTATTCCAGAAAGAGCATCAAAACAACAAATAGATAATGCAACAAATAAAGCACGGGATATTATTAATCGAGCTCAAAAAGGGGAAAATTTTGCTAAATTAGCCACTTCATATTCAAACGATGATCTTGCTTTAAAGGGTGGTAGTATGGGTTGGCGTAAACTTAATGAGTTACCGACTATTTTTGAAGAACGCTTAATACGTGCAGCAAAAGGCAGTATTATTGGCCCTATCCGCTCTGGCGTGGGTCTGCATATTTTAAAAGTTGATGATACACGTTCAGAAGCACCAAAAACAATTACAGTCCAAGAAGTAAATGCTCGTCATATTTTGATTAAAACAAATGTGTTAGTCACAGACCAAAATGCAAAACAAAAACTTGCTGATATTCGTAAATCAATTACTAGTGGTGCAACAACTTTTGAAGCAGCTGCTAAAGCTAATTCTGAGGATACAGGTACAGCGAGTAAAGGGGGAAACTTAGGTTGGAACCGTCCTGAGATTTATGATAGCGGTTTTAGAAATGCACTAGCTCAATTAAAAAAAGGGGAAATAAGTCAACCAATAAAATCATCTTATGGTTGGCATTTAATCGAATTAATCGATACAAGGCGGATTGATGGGAAGAATGCCATGGAAAAGGCACAAGCTTATCAACTTATTTTTAATCGTAAATTTGTTGAAGAGGCCCAAGTGTGGATTCAAGAAATAAAAGGTGATGCCTATATTAAAATTACAGGTGAAGATAAACATGAATAGCCGTGTTCATCAAGGGCATTTTGCCCGCAAGCGATTTGGGCAAAACTTTTTACATGATAATTATATTATCGAAAATATAGTTGCAGCTATACAGCCCAAAAAAGAGCAGGCTCTAGTCGAAATAGGCCCTGGCCTTGCAGCATTAACTGTACCGATAAGTCAATGTGTTGATCATTTGACCGTTATAGAGATCGACAGAGATTTAGCCAACAGATTAGTGGAAAACCCACTATTGAAAAATAAACTAACTGTCATTGAACAAGATGCACTGACCTTTGACTTTAATCAACTAGCTGAGCAATTAGACAAACCATTAAGAGTATTTGGAAACTTACCTTATAATATTTCAACACCTTTAATGTTTCATTTATTCGAATATGCAAATATCATTACTGATATGCATTTTATGCTACAAAAAGAAGTAGTAACTCGCTTAGTTGCTGCTCCTAATAGTAAAGATTATGGTAGATTGAGCGTCATGGCTCAATATTATTGTCAGATCATACCTGTTCTCGAAGTTCCACCAACATCATTTAAGCCAGCACCAAAGGTTGATTCAGCTGTTGTTAAATTAATTCCTTATAAAGAAAAGCCTTATATTGTTAATGATATAAAAATACTTTCTCGTATTACGATGGAAGCATTTAATCAACGACGTAAAACTATTCGTAACAGTTTAAGCAACATGTTTACTGCTGAACAGCTAGAGGATTTAAATATTGATCCAAGTTTACGTGCAGAAAACTTAACAGTACAGCAATACTGCCAACTTGCAAACTCATGGTGTTAACTATATGGCAAACTTACTTATTGGCGATATTCATGGGTGTTATGATGAATTTATGCGAGTACTTGAAAAAGCAAAATTTTCATCATCAGACACGCTATGGCTAACCGGTGATCTCGTTGCCAGAGGGCCAAAATCATTAGATGTCCTAAGGTTTGTTAAACATAATGCCAATCAAATTCGATTAGTATTAGGTAATCATGACTTACATTTATTATCAATTTATGCAGGTGTTACTGTTTCTAAAAAGAAAGATAATCTTGAATGCGTAATCAATGCGCCTGATTTTGATGAATTAATGAATTGGCTACGTAAACAACCATTGGTTCAAATTGACGAGTCACTAAAACTAATTATGACCCATGCTGGTATTTCACCACAATGGGATCTTGAAACACTAAAAAAATGTGCCAATGACTTGAACATTATGTTATCTAGTGACTCTTATGCCTTATTCCTTGATAAAATGTATGGTAACTTTCCTGATGAATGGTCGCCTGAACTAAAAGGTTTAGATAGACTGCGCTATATTGCTAACGCATTAACTCGCATGCGTTTTTGCTATGAGGATGGTCGCTTAGATTTTTATTGTAAAAAGTCGCCCGAGCAAGCACCGTCAAAACTTAAACCTTGGTTCTTATTATCAAGTAAAATTCCAAAAGAATATAGTATTGTTTTTGGTCATTGGGCAGCGTTAAACGGAAAAGGCACACCTGAAACCATTTACGCACTTGATACAGGGTGTTGTTGGGGTGGAAAGTTAACATGCTTACGATTTGAAGATAAAAAATATTTCAAGAAACGTAATATTGAAACAAAAAGCTAAAGTTACTATTAAAAAGGACCAATTATTATGTCTACTTTATCTGTCATTAAATCAATATGGAAAATAATTAACTTTATTAGAGAAATATTTCTTAATCTAATATTTCTAATAATTATTATTTTAATTTTTAGTGTTATCACATTAATCAAAGAAACACAAAAACAAGAAATTGTTCCACAATATGGAACTTTGGTTTTGGATATTGAAGGGATTATTGTTGATAACACACTCTATAGTGATGAAATTTACGCCTTACAAAATAAAATTTACGGCAAAAAAATAAATACCTCCCGTGAAAATAGTTTATTCGAATTGACGCAAAAAATAGCTCAAGCGGCCAATGACCCAAAGATTACTAGTATGGTCCTAAAATTAGATAATTTTGTTGGCGCAGACATGAGCGCTCTTCAATATATGGGTAAATATTTGGCTAAATTTAGCGAAGCTAATAAACCAATTTACGCTTTTGGTTCGAGCTTTAATCAAAGCCAATATTATTTAGCAAGCTATGCAGATAAAATCTATTTGACACCTATTGGCGCTGTTAATGTATATGGATTAGCAGCCAACAACCTATACTATAAAACCCTACTTGATAATTTAAAAATCAACACACACGTTTTTAGAGTGGGTACTTATAAGTCTGCTATCGAGCCATTCATTCGTAATGATATGTCTGAAGAAGCAAAAAGCAATACGACTCGTTGGCTAACACTTATGTGGAATAACTATCTTGACGATATATCAACGCAACGAAAAAAAGCTAACACACAATTGGTTCCAGCACCAGATACTATGTTAGCTAATTTAAAAGTAGCGAATGGAAACATGGCTCAATATGCTATATCTAATGGATTAGTTGATGTCATTGCATCTAACTACCAGTTTGAGTCCGAATTGACTCAGAAACATCAATTAAGCATTTATGATTATCAACTTAAATCAAAAGATAAAGAGTTAGATAATGATAACAAGCCACTTATTGCAGTTGTTTTTGTCAACGGTACTATTAGCGATGGAGAAAACAGTAGTAATATTGCTGGTAGTCAAGACATTGTAGAACAATTAAGAAATATTCGTAAAAACTTAACTAAACATAACATACAAGCAGTAGTATTGCGAGTAAATAGCCCTGGAGGCAGCGTAGATGCATCAGAAGCAATCCGTAGTGAATTGGATGCATTACGTAGCTATAAAATTCCTGTTGTCGTCTCTATGGGCGGAATGGCTGCATCAGGTGGATATTGGATATCAACCGCATCTGATTACATTATTGCAAGCCCAAATACCATTACAGGCTCTATTGGTATCTTCGGTATTATTCCAACATTTGAAAAGTCATTATCTCATATTGGTGTTTACAGTGATGGAGTAGCTACCTCACCGTTAGCGGGAAATAGCTCAACGCAAGAACTACCTACCGAAATGAATCAACTAATTCAAATGAATATCGACAATGGCTATCAAACATTTATTTCTTTAGTAGCAAAAGCAAGGAATATGACGACTGAGCAAGTTGATAAAATAGGACAAGGCCAAGTTTGGTTAGGCTCAGAGGCAAACAAAATTGGGCTTGTTGATAAATTAGGTGACTTCGATGACGCCATTGAAACGGCTGCAACATTGGCTCATATAACCGATTACGAAATTGACTGGCAAAAACCAAATGGAAATTGGTTTAATGCATTTTATTCAAATATGATAGCAATGTTGCCTCAATCAACTGCTGAAATAGTTTTTGAACAACTACCTGAAGCAAAACAACTTAAACAGCAGGTTTCTTTATGGAGTAAGTTTCACGACTCTCAAAATCGATATATTTACTGCTTGAATTGCGCCGATGTGCGTTAGTAATAATTTATCCGCCTAATGGCGGATATTTCCTCTAATTTAATCTAATTTATTGCTTAAACTATTTTTCTCTGGTTGAAAAAAATAGCGCATATGATTCATAGCCTCATAAATGTATTGATAATTCGGTGTTTCATTAATTTCACGATTATGTAAATCCATATGATGACTAATACCTAATCGATTCACAAGATAGATATTACTAGATGTCTTTACCGCATAAGAACTATAATTTGACATTAAAAGCCAGTTACGATCGACGATGGAGCTAAATAAATCATAACCTGTCGAATAATCACTTATATCATTTTTCACATATAAATAGTGTTTCATTAAGGTTGGAACAACATCTTCATGACTAGTTAGTTTTCTGCTATTACCTTTGATTTTTTCTAACTCTTTTCCTCCAATGATAATAAAAGGGACTTTTGTTTGCGCATCCGTATAATTACCATTATGCCCCCAAAATCCTAATTTATTATCATTCATCTCTTGAGAATGATCGCCAGTAATGACTACTATTGTGTCTTCTAATGAGTTTGATTTAACTAGTTCATCGTAGACATTTTGCAATAAAGAATCGTCATAATAAACACTTTGCTTATAGCGATTAAAAATTGGCAAAGGATCGGTGTCATTATTCAATGTCATATAATTTAAATCACCAATAGGTTTAAATTTTACCAATGAATCGGCAGGGAAATCATAAGCATGAGGAGCATCATAAAATAAAAATGAAAATGTTGGTTTAGAAGCATCTCGTGTTTTATACCATGCCAACCAATCGTCTGTGATTTGCCTATCTCGACTTGATGCCGAACCATCTTTACTACTGATTCTTAAATTTTTGATAGTGACAAATACGGTTCGATCAAACTCAGGAGCAGAAACTTTAGCTGACGTAAAGATGCCAATATTATAATTTTCTTTCTGTAATGTAGTAATAAATAGTGAAGGGATACTATTTCGTAAAAACGCATCCCAATAGGTACCAGGAATACCATAAAACAATCCAAAAATACCAGTACGTGTTGCATTACCCGTTGAATAATGGTTATCAAAAACTACACCATTATTTTGCTTAACAAAACGAAATGTATTAGGAGAAATTTCTTCACTAAATGTATCATATCGCCAAGAATCTAAAACAATAAACATAATATTTTTAGGTTTATTATTATCTGGATTAATCACCAGTGGTTTTTTTGGATAATAAACACTGGCATTACTATTGTCCTTATTATACACAACTTTTCTTTGCCCTTTTTCATCAAAAAAACTCATAATTTTTTTTGATGTAAATGGGCGATAAAGTGGAATATATTCTTTTACTGCCATAATAGGCGAATAAGCATAATAAAATGCGATCATATGCACTACATGACTAATCAAAAATGAACTAAAAAAAAATATTGTTGATAGTAAGATAATTCTTGATTTTTTTTGCGATAAAACCAATTTATTATTAACAAAATAAAGAATGAAATACTCTGCACAAAATGAAATAACAATAAGCACAAGCATTAAAAGGTAAGTCAACATTGAAAAATCAACAATCTGACCAGAAAAAACCATCGATAAAACAGATTGATTTATATGAAACCGGTATTGTTCAAAAACAATCGTATCAATATATAATCCAATTTGGAAAAAACTAAATAAAATAGCAAGAATGATATTACGAATAAATTGCTTAAGTAAAAGCAGAGGAGTACAAATAATTAAAAGTAGCAAGTAGGCAGAGAAGAAATGCCCCAATACCGCAAATATTGAAAATACCATCCCTAGCCAATGAAATGAGCCCCCAGGAACAAGAAAGAATCGAATTGCTATTATTGATGAAATAAAGATATTAATTAGAACAAAGGGATATAATTTTTTCATAGTATTTGTTATCAAGAAGTTCACTTTATATTATATGAATATTACAGCATTTTATACTTAAAAGTGGTTCTTTCTTGAAACTTTTTAACAAACTAGCACTGCTAAATAAATTTCTCATAAAATATTAACAAAAAGGGCTCACTTTAGGAGCCCTTTTCACTTAATTGGAGTAAAAAAATTATCGACGATCGGCAAAGATTCTCAGTAACATAATAAATAAGTTAATGAAATCGAGATAAAGCGTTAATGCTCCTAAAATAACAAATCGTCTAAACATATTGGGGTCATCTTGTGATAATTGATCGCCTAACTCTTTAAGTTTTTGTGTATCATAAGCCGTTAACCCAGCAAAAACAAATACACCTATATAAGTAATTGCCCACATTAATGGCTGACTATGCATAAAGATATTTACTATTGAAGCAATGACAATACCAATTAACCCCATAAACAAGAAACGTCCAAATCCTGATAGATCTCGTTTAGTGGTATAACCGTAAAAAGCCAAAGCAGCAAACATACCAGCTGTAATAAAAAATACGCTTGCTATCGAAGATGATGTATAAACAATAAAGTAAATTGAGAACGTACAACCATTTAAAACTGAATAAAGCATAAATAACGTTGTCGCAACAGCCCCAGAAAGTCGATTAATTAAGCCAGAAATGACAAAAACTAATCCAATCTCAGCAATCAACAATACCCACATGCCTTGGTATAATAAGTTCAAAAGCTCAACATTACTAGATGCATACCAAGCCACCAAAGCTGTTAATAACAATCCAACTGTCATCCAGCCATAAACATGGCTCATGTATGTTTGAATACGACTACCTGTTTGTTCAATGATTGAACCATTAGGCGAATAATTTTTCATTAATAACCTCTCATTAAAAAGAATGATATAACTTTGTATCATTATAACCTAAATTATATCTAAAGCCATTTTTTCAATGCCTCTTTATCTGTTTTTTTAGCATCTACCCACTTTTGCCCGTTAGGTGTTTTTTCTTTCTTCCAAAAAGGCGCTTCGCTCTTTAATATATCTATAATAAACTCTGTGGCAGCAAATGCATCTGAGCGATGTGCACTACTCGCGCCCACAAAAACAATTTGCTCATTGGCATTAATTTCACCTACCCGATGAATTATTGCTATTCGGCTTAATTGCCAACGTTCTCTTGCTTGAGCTGCGATATTAGCTAGCACCCTTTCTGTCATACCTGCATAATGTTCTAAAAATAGGCTTATCGTTTGCTTTTCAAGACTACGAACTTTGCCCATAAAAGTGACAATAGCTCCATCTTGCGGTAATTGAGAAAGCCAATCATTAAGCTGATTAACATCAATAGGGTCGTTATTAACTTTGATAAGATCCATAATGCTATCCTCCTGTTACAGGTGGAAAGAATGCAATTTCATCGTTTTCTTGAATAATATAATCAAGATCAACCAAAGTTTGATTTACTGCACATAAAACAGCACTTTCCGTAAAAGCCAATAGCCACCGTTCACCGCGTTGACTTAACTGCTCAATAAGATGAGAAACTGAAAGTTCATTAGCATCTAACATAACACACGTAGTTCCCACTAATTCTCTAATTTGTGCAAAAAAAATAACTTTATTCATCTTATCTCTACTAACTTTTTAGGCTATAAAATCACCCGACTTACCACCACTTTTGGTCAGCAAGCGCACCTGAGAAATCACTATATCTTTTTGTACAGCTTTACACATGTCATAAATAGTTAAAGCAGCGACAGAGGCGGCAACCATTGCTTCCATTTCGACACCGGTTTGCCCATTTAATCGACAAAAAGATTGAATCTTAACACAATTGTTTATTCGATCTGGTTCGATTTTAATTTCAATTTTACTCAAAAAAAGCGGGTGGCAAAGCGGGATAAGCTCCCATGTTTTTTTAGCCGCTTGAATACCAGCAATTCTTGCCGTTGCAAAAACATCTCCTTTATGATGTTTACCATCAATAATCATATTCAGTGTTTCAGTTTTCATTAAAACCAATGACTCAGCACTTGCTTCTCGCATTGTTATCTGCTTATCTGAAACATCAACCATATGAGCATCACCATGTTGATTAATATGCGAAAATGATTTGAGCATTATTTTATCCTTTACAATTTATTCTCATTAACTATAGCCAAGATAGCAAATTTTACGAATAGTTACCACTATTGCATATTAGTTTACCAACTAATATATCTCGGTGAACAAACAAATTTTTCTGTAATAATAAATTGCCTTTGATAGCTTTTGCGGGTTAAGTAAAAACTGCGTACAATATAGCTTTATATTAATCGTAACATTTGTGATTTTTGATGCTTATTGCTCATATAGCCTTGCCTGTACCACTTTATCAACTGTTTGATTACCAATTGGCGAAACCTGCTCAGATTGGAATGCGGGTGAAAGTGCCTTTTGGCAAACGTAACATAATAGGAATTATTGTTAGTATTGATGAAAAAACTGAGTTTGATATAAAAAACTTAAAATCAATTACGACAGTTATTGATACAGAGCCTGTTTTTCCCCCTTCTATCTGGCAATTATTAGAGTGGGCGGCTAGTTATTACCATTATCCTATTGGTGAAGTTTTATTCCATGCTATGCCTATTTTACTCAGGCAAGGGCACCAAGCAGTCAAAGATGAGACAAAACGATGGCAATTAACAGCATTAGGAAAACATATAGATCTGCAATTGCTATCTCGTGCTCCAAAACAAAAGTTATTATTATCTTCATTTAGAAATAATACTATACCTGACACGAATGTAAGTAGTGCCACGTATAACGAATTACAAAAGAAACAACTTATAGAACAAGTCACCTATCTGCCTAGTAATATTCAATGGCAAAAAAATTTTTCAACTAATGTTAGTTCTATTCAGCTAAATAAAGAACAGATCCATGCTATAAATGCAGTGAATGAGGAAATTAACCAATTTAAGGTATTTTTGCTAGAAGGAGTTACTGGTTCGGGTAAGACAGAAGTATATCTAAATGTGCTATCGACTATCTTAGCAGCAGGGAAACAAGCGTTAGTATTAGTTCCTGAAATTGGCTTAACACCACAAACAATAAAACGTTTTAAACAACGCTTTAATGCACCTATTGATATTTTACACTCAGGATTAACAGATAAGCAAAGGCTTAACGTTTGGTTAAGAAGTAAACGTGGAGAAAATGCTATTGTTGTTGGTACTCGTTCATCACTTTTTACCCCATTTAAAAACCTAGGAATGATCATTATTGATGAAGAACATGATAATTCCTATAAACAGCAAGAAGGTTGGCGTTATCATGCACGAGATTTAGCAATCATTCGAGCTAAATTTGATAATATTCCAATTATTTTAGGTTCAGCAACCCCATCTCTTGAAACACTTAATAATGCGCAAAACAAAAAATACCATTTATTGCAATTAACAGAAAGAGCAGGTAATGCAACATTAGCTAAACAATCAATTTTGGATATACGTGGGTTAATGCTTACTTCTGGCTTATCTCAACCTTTAATTGAACAAATAAAAAAACATTTGTCTAACAACAATCAGGTAATGTTATTTTTAAATCGTCGAGGATTTTCACCACTATTGATATGCCATGATTGCGGTTGGATTGCCGAATGCCCTCGTTGTGATAGGCCTTACACATTTCATCAAAAACAAAAAAAACTGATTTGCCACTATTGCGATACGCCAAGAACATTGCCCAAACAGTGTCCAAAATGTGGCTCTACACATTTAATGCCAATTGGATTTGGAACGGAACAACTTGAACAACAACTTGAAGTGCTTTTTCCTTACATCAAGATTAGCCGTATTGATCGCGATACAGTTAGTAAAAAAGGTTCATTAGATACCTATCTACAAACGATCCAACAAGGTGGTGCACATATTTTAGTTGGTACACAAATTTTGGCTAAAGGGCATCATTTTCCTGATGTTACTTTAGTTGGAATTATTGATGTCGACGGTGCTTTATTTTCAAGCGATTTTCGTGCAACTGAACGATTTGCTCAAATTTATACTCAAGTATCAGGAAGAGCTGGTCGCGAAGCAAAAGCGGGGGAAGTTATTTTACAAACTCATCATCCAGATCACCCCTTGTTGAACATTTTACTAACGAAAGGCTATCAACAATTTGCTAAACTAACACTGCAAGAGCGACAACAAACGCAATTACCGCCATTTAGTTACCAAGCATTAATTCGTGCTGCAGATCGGAATAACCATTATACTCCTGCATTTTTACAGCATATTCATGATTGGTTAAAAGTACATTATGGGCCTGCTTTATGGCAACTTGGACCAATGCCAGCTAGCCAACCTAAGAAAGCAGGTTACCATCGTTGGCAATTACTCCTTCAGCATACAAATAGACAACAATTACAACAAATATTAGATCAATTATTAATAACAATCGCTAAATGGAGTGAAACATCAAAATTGAGATGGAGTATTGATGTAGATCCTATCGATAATTAGCGTAATATTATTTCCACCAATACCAATTGGTGGAAATAATAAATTATAATGTTATTTTACCAGCATTTTTGTCCAGTGTTGCCTGTCCGATACCTGAAACTTCTTTTAACTGCTCAACTGAAACAAAAGGCCCAAATTTTTCTCGATATTCTATAATCTTCTGAGCTTTATTCGGGCCAATTCCACTCAACATTTTTGATAGCTCTTCTGCTGTTGCAGTATTTATATTTACTTGAACAATTTGTTTTTGTTCCTGTTTTATTGGCTCTGGTGTTGTAGAAGCCGAATCGGCAAAACTTGTGTTTGAAAAAATAAAGCTTGATAACATAATACATAATAATGGAAATACTTTCATTTGATTAACCTCTTAAAATAGTTACGCAAATAAATTTGCTTTACAACTATCTCACTTAATCAAATGAAAAAATTTCATGAATAATAAAAATGAGAAAAGCCACCTAGGTGACTTTCCATTTTTGCTATTATTTCTACTATTTTGGAGGTTAAATCACAAATTTGCATCAGGCATAATTTCTATCTTAGCCTTAGAACGTATATCTGTGGCAAGATAATAATGCATATCATTAAGTAATATAGGTAATAGTTCTGAAGAAATATCTTTGTATTCTTTTGGTGTATCTACCTTAGTTAGCGCAACAATATACGCTGTTTTATCATCCAAAAGTTCCGCACCATAAACAGGTTTTCCGGATGCTAAAGGGTGTAAATTAAAAACCATATTAACAACGTTTTGATCAATTTCGGTTGAATTTCGATTCAACGTATATTTTTTTGCAAACTGTACGTTTTTAGCACTTCCTTTTTCATTTAGTTGAACCAATGCATTATCAATATTTGATTTAAATTGTTTTTTAGCCATTTCTGCAAAAAGCTTTTTATGGATTTCATCTTTAACTTCATCAAAAGGGGCAATGCCTTCAGGGCGATAATCAACTGTTTGTACAACAAAATCATACTTTCCATAATTTCTATCTGCTGTTATTAAATCAGAAATTTTATTAGTTGCTTTCTCATCAACAATCATTTCGTCACTAAAAATGACATCTCTCACTTCAGGATGAGAAGCAATCGAAAACTTATCATTGAAAGTGATCCAATCCGAAGTTCTTACTTCAAGACCAACTTTTTCAGCAAGTTCTTCAATGTTCTTAGGAGATTTTTTCAAAGCAGCATTAATCATTTTTTCTTGCTTTTCTAAAGCTTGTTGTATTTTTTGCTTAGTTAACTTTGAATCAATTTGATATTTTGCATAATCATAATCCATAAATTTTTTAGGTTGCATACCATCCAATTTTACTATCACATACCCATCATCCACAGCGATTGGCAAGGAAGTTTTACCTACTTTATTCAACTTAGCATCTTTAAGAAATTTAGGTAAAGAATCATCATCAGCAAACCAGCCCAAAAAACTGTTCTCACCATATGGAGAGGTATGATTATCTTGTTGGTTCGTTTTAACCATCTTTTCGAAATCAGCTCCAGAAGAAAGTTCTTTAGCAATTTTATTAGCTTGTTCTTTATCGGTTACAAAAATTATACTGTAAGCTTTCTTTGCTGGATATGAATAATTTTTAATGTTTTTATCATATTCATTTCTTAAATCACTTTCAGTAACAACAATTGTTTTTCTTATTAAGTCTTCAGAAGCCACGATATATTTAACTTTTACTCGTTCACTTTTAAAAAACTCTTTGGGATGTTCATCATAATATTTTTGTTCATCATCTAACGTAACATTTAATTCATCAATACCACCTATAGAAGTATCAACTAAAGTAGCGTATACATTTCTAGTTTGATTTTTGAGTGAGCCTATTTCGGAGTCATTTGGCAAAACAAAGCCACTATTTACTATAGCATTAACAGTTTGTTGTTGTTGTAATACGGTTCTTATAATTTCGGCATAACTATCTGGAGTGAAATGATTTTCAGCAAGAAGATTTAAATAAGTTTGATTATCAAATTTACCATTTTTGAAAAAGTCTCTTTGTTTCTTAATAAACTTTTTAATCTGATCATTACTAATAGCTACACCAATACTTTGCGAAAACTTATAAGCTAAATAATTATCAATTTGATGAGATAATACATTACGGCGTATCTGCTTAATAAAAGAACTATCACCGCCAGCCTTTGCTGTTACAGCTCTTGCTTGGGCTTCAAATTCAGCTCTGCTAATACCCTCACCATCAACTTTTGCTATGTACAGCTGCTGATCTCGTGGGCTATTACCACCGCTAAAGCCCAAAAATCCGACGCCTGTGAAAATAAAACATACAATAATTATTGCAAAAATAATCTTAACAAAAATATTATTTGCTGCTGTTCGGATTGTTTCCATCATTTCTTGCGATTCTCCATATACCTAATGTTGAATTTTGAAAGTATAGCACATTTAACTAAATTGGCTATTGCCAGAATGTTAAGCCTCAAAAAAAAGATCAACATAAAGTTGATCTTTTTTTAAATTATAAGATAGATTAATTTAATCTAACAGAATTCCCAACATTATTTTTTACTTTCTTTATAGCTTTTTTCGCTGGTTGCTTCAATGTGACTTTTTTATCTATTGGCTCTATACCTAATGGATTATTTTTTAGCGCAATTGTGAGCACTTCATCAATCCATTTTACTGGGCGTATATCAATTTCAGATTTCACATTATCAGGGATTTCTTCCAAATCTTTAACATTATCCATTGGAATCAATACCGTTTTAATCCCGCCTCGGTGAGCAGCTAATAACTTCTCTTTTAGTCCCCCAATAGGTAATACCTCTCCACGTAATGTTATTTCGCCCGTCATCGCAACATCAGAACGAACAGGATTACCGGTTAATGTGGAAATAAGTGAAGTACACATTGCAATACCTGCACTTGGTCCGTCTTTTGGCGTTGCGCCATCAGGCACATGCACATGGATATCGCGTTTTTCATAAAAATCATTATTAATACCCAATTTTTCTGCACGAGATCGAACAACTGTCAATGCCGTTTGAATTGACTCTTGCATTACATCGCCTAATGAACCTGTATAAGTTAATTTCCCTTTACCAATTACACTTACTGATTCAATAGTAAGTAAGTCCCCACCTACTTCTGTCCATGCAAGACCAATAACTTGACCGATACGGTTTTCATTATCCGTTTTACCATAATCAAAACGCTGTATCCCCAAGAAATCTTTTAAGTTATCCTGTGTCACAGTTACTTTCTTCAATTTGCTGTCTAACGCCAATTTTTTAACAACTTTACGGCAAATTTTTGCAATCTCTCTTTCTAAGCCTCGAACGCCTGCTTCGCGCGTATAGTAACGAATGATTCCAATAATGGCTGAGTCATCAATACTAATTTCTCTTGATTTTAAACCATTGTTTTCTATCTGCTTAGCGATCAAATGTTGCTTAGCAATATTCAGCTTCTCGTCCTCCGTATAACCAGAAAGGCGAATAACTTCCATTCTATCCAATAATGGCGCTGGAATATTCATAGAATTAGCAGTTGCAACAAACATTACATCGGATAAATCGTAATCAACTTCCAAATAATGGTCACTAAATGCATTATTTTGTTCTGGATCAAGCACTTCTAATAATGCTGATGCAGGATCACCACGCATATCAGTTGCCATCTTATCAATTTCATCTAGTAAAAATAATGGATTTTTAACCCCCACTTTTGCCATACGTTGAATCAATTTACCTGGCATCGAACCAATGTAAGTGCGTCTATGCCCTCGAATCTCAGCCTCATCGCGCACGCCACCTAATGCCATACGAATATACTGACGTCCTGTTGCTTTAGCTATCGATTGACCCAGTGATGTTTTACCTACTCCTGGGGGACCAACCAAACATAAAATAGGTCCTTTCACTTTATTAACGCGACTTTGAACTGCTAAATATTCTAAAATTCTATCTTTTACACGTTCAAGTCCATAATGATCTTTATCTAAAACTTTTTGTGCCCCTTCAATATCTTTTCTAACTTTACTACACTTATACCAAGGAACTTGAATCATCCAATCAATATAACCTCGAACAACCGTTGCTTCTGCGGACATTGCTGGCATCATTTTTAACTTATTAAGTTCAGCTAATGCTTTATCCTCAGCCTCTTTTGGCATTTTAGCTTTAGTGATTTTTTCTTTTAGCTCTTCGTATTCATCAGTCTTATTATCTATATCACCTAATTCTTTATGGATAGCTTTAATTTGCTCATTGAGATAATACTCTTTTTGAGCTTTTTCCATTTGCTGTTTAACACGTTGCCGTATATTTTTTTCAACTTGTAATAATTCAATTTCTGATTCCATCAATGAAATAAGCAATTCAAAACGTTTAGCAAGGTTAACTGTTACTAAAATCTCTTGTTTTTGATTAACTTTTAAAAATAGAGTAGCAGCAATAGAATCAGCTAAATGAGATGGCTCTTTAAGTAAACGAATAGAATCAACCACTTCCTGAGCTATTTTTTTATTAAACTTTGAGTACTCATCAAAATTAGATAAAGTTAAGCGAATCATAGCCTCACTTATATCTGAAGCCATTTTTGTTTCACTTAATGGTTTAACCTCAGCAATGAAAAATTCATTGTCGTCATGCTCAACTACATCAAGCATTTTTGCTCGTTCAACACCTTCAACAAGAACCTTCACTGTTCCATCAGGTAATTCTAGTAGCTGTAAAACATTAGCTACAGTTCCAACTTCATATAAATCATCTATAGCAGGATCATCTTGAGATGGATCTTTTTGGGTTACAAGAAAGACTTGTTTATCCATTTCCATTGCCCTTTCCAAGCAACGTATTGATTTACTTCGACCAACAAAGAGAGGGATTACCATATGAGGAAATACAACAACATCACGTAATGGTAAAATAGGCATAATTATATGTTTAGTTCGTTTTATATTCATTTTATTCTCTCTAGTAGTACAAACCCATTAGATAAATATTGGGATCGTTTTTAGATATTCAAGCCTATCTTTTTTGATTAAAATTACACTAGTTATGAAACATTATTAGCAGTATTGGCAACTTTAGTACTAATTCTTAGTTTACATGTTTTGCCATCATATTTATGATGGCAAATTTATATTTTAAGCAGAAAGTTCATCACCTTCACAATGTACTAATTTCGGAGCTTGAGATCTTTCAACAGTATCTTTGTCTACAATCACTTTTTTAATAGTATTCATTGATGGTAAGTCATACATTGTATCCAATAATATATTTTCCACAATTGAACGCAAACCTCGTGCTCCTGTTTTTCGTTGCATCGCCTTTATAGCAATAGCATCTAGAGCTTCTTTAGTAAACTCAAGCTCTACACCATCTAACTCAATTAACGTTTTAAATTGCTTAGTTAGGGCATTTTTAGGTTCAGTTAGTATATTAATTAAGGCATTTTTATCCAATTCAGATAATGTACCAATAACAGGTAATCTTCCAATAAACTCTGGAATTAAGCCAAACTTAACTAAGTCTTCAGCCTCGATTTGAGCTAATAGTTCCGATTCAGAAACTTTATTTTTAGTACTTTTAACCTCAGCACCAAAACCTATTCCTGTATTAGTTGATACACGATTTTCGATGACTTTATCCAATCCACTAAATGCACCACCACAAATAAATAGAATTTTTGAAGTATCAACTTGTAGAAACTCTTGCTGAGGATGCTTACGCCCACCTTTTGGAGGAACTGAAGCAATAGTACCTTCAATAATCTTCAATAAAGCCTGTTGAACGCCTTCGCCTGATACATCTCTGGTAATAGATGGATTATCTGATTTTCGTGAAATTTTATCAATTTCATCAACATAGATAATACCCCGCTGGGCTTTTTCAACATCATAATCACAATTCTGTAATAATTTTTGAATAATATTTTCTACATCTTCACCAACATAACCAGCTTCAGTTAATGTTGTCGCATCAGCCATGGCAAAAGGCACATCTAAAAAACGAGCTAGTGTTTCAGCTAATAACGTTTTGCCACTACCAGTAGGTCCTATGAGCAAGATATTACTTTTGCCTAATTCAACATCACCGCGACTCGCATGATTACGTAATCGTTTGTAATGATTATAGACAGCGACAGATAAAACTTTTTTGGCTTTCTCTTGACCAATTACATATTCATCAAGATGCTCTCTGATTTCATGTGGTGTTGGCAGTGTCTTATTAATAAATTCTTCATAGGAAAGAGAACTTTTCGTTTCTTCTTTTAATATCTCATTGCATAAGCCTATACATTCGTTACAAATATAAATAGATTCTGGCCCAGCAATAAGTTTACGGACTTCATGCTCACTTTTACTACAAAAAGTGCAATAAAGTAATTTTTCTGAACTTTTCTTATTCACTTTTACCACCTACCTAATATTAAGATCGTTTACTAAATATGGCATCAACTAGGCCATATTCAACTGCTTTATCGGCAGACATAAAATTATCACGATCGGTATCTTTTTCAATCACACTAATATCTTGGCCGGTGTGCATGGCTAAAATATTATTTAAGCGGTTTTTTACCTGTAAAATCTCTTGTGCATGTATTTGGATATCTGAAGCCTGCCCTTGGAAGCCACCTAATGGTTGGTGAATCATTACACGGGCATTAGGTAAGCAATAACGTTTACCTTTAGTGCCAGCTGTTAAAAGTAATGACCCCATTGAACATGCTTGTCCTAAACAAATTGTGCTGACATCGGGTTTTATAAATTGCATTGTGTCATAAATAGCCATGCCAGCAGTAACGACACCACCAGGTGAATTAATATATAAATAGATATCTTTATCAGGATTTTCAGCTTCTAAAAATAACATTTGAGCGATAATCAGATTTGCCATATTATCTTCAACTTGCCCAGTCAAAAATATAACTCGCTCTTTTAATAATCGTGAGTAAATATCATAAGCTCTCTCACCACGAGAACTTTGCTCAACAACCATTGGAACAACACCCATATATGATTCTAAAGGCATTTTTATCTCCTAATTAACAAAATAGCCCAAACAGACAATTCTTATTTGGGCTTTATAGTGATCTTTTTATATAAAATGAAAAGACTAGTAAGTTAAGCTGTTTGCTGATTCATTAATTCGGAAAACGAATAATTCTTTTCTGTTACTTTGGCACTAGCCAACAACAGATCGACAACTTGATCTTCTAGTGCTACCGCTCGAATATTATCCATCGCTTTTTTATCTTTACGATAATATTCTAAAACTTCTTTTGGATCTTCATATGCAGTTGCAATTTCATCAATTAATGCCTGAACACGCGATTCATCTGCTGTTAATTTATTGCTTTCAATAATTTCGCTAAACAACAAACCAGTAACAATGCGTTTTTTAGCCTCAGCTTCAAATAATTCTTTTGGTAATTCCATACCTGGTTTTACATTACCACCAAAACGGGATAAAGCTTGCTGACGTAATACATCAACCTCACGGTCAACTAATGCCTCAGGCACATCAATTTCATTATTTTTAACCAAACCATCAATAGCTTGAATTTTGACTTTATTGCGAATTGTCGCATTGAGCTCTCTTGTCATGTTCTTACGAACTTCAGATCGTAAGCTTTCAATAGTGCCATCAGCAATACCGAAGCGTTTAATGACATCTTCTGTAAGTTCTGGCAATTCTAGCTCTTCAACCTTTTTAAGTGTTGCCGCAAATACAGCTGGCTTACCTTTTAGATTTTCAGCATGATAATCGTCAGGGAAAGTCACATTAATTTCAAACTGATCACCCGCTTTATGCCCTATAATTGCATCTTCAAAACCAGGAATCATACGACCTTGCCCTAATACTAATGCAAAATCATTAGCCTTACCACCTTCAAATTCGGCATCATCAACTTTACCAACAAAATCCAAAGTAACACGATACTGCTCTTTAGCTTCTTTATCTGCTTCTTTCCAAACACCTTGCTGTTTGCGTAAGGTTTCAATCATAGTTTCAACATCCGCATCAGCTACTTCAGCAATAGGTTTTTCAACTTCAATTTTATCTAAATTTTCAACTTTGACTTCTGGATAAACTTCAAATTCAACAGTAAAGGTATAATCTTCGCCCTTTTTATATTCTTGTGGTGTATAAGTTGGAGCACCAGCCGGATTTAATTTTTCTTGAATAATTGCTTCAACAAAATTTCGTTGCATTAAGTCACTTAATGCATCTTGTAAAATAGAAGCACCATAACGTTGTTCAACAATTTTTAAAGGCACTTTTCCCTTACGGAAGCCATCAATACGTACTTTTTTTGCCGTATTAATAAGTTCTTTATCAACCGCTTTCGTAATATCTTCAGCTTTAATTATAATTGATAAACGTCGACCTAAACCTTGTGTTGTTTCTACCGAAACTTGCATCTTTATACCTCGAAATTATTGAATATTATCTGCCCATATTTATATAAAAACGATAACTGAGCTAAAAAATTTAAAAATAGGCGTGCATTATACCGACCGCAACCGCTTACGTCGAGACATTTCACTGTTTCTTCTCAAGTGCCTTCAAACGTTTATTCATTTCGTCAATATGTAAAACTAATGAAGCCGTTTTTCGCCAAACTTTATTTTCTTGCAATGGAATACCTGATGAATAAACCCCTGGTTCAGTAATTGGGCGCATAACCATACCCATACCAGTTATGGTAACTTGATCACATATTTCCATATGCCCATTAATAACACTTGCACCACCAATTAAGCAATGACGGCCAATAGTTAAGCTCCCTGCCATAATAACACCACCTGCAACCGCTGTATGATCCCCGATAATATCGTTATGAGCAATTTGGCATTGATTATCTATAATAACGCCATTACCGATAATAGTATCATCAAGCGCTCCCCGATCGATTGTCGTTGAAGCGCCAATTTCAACGTTATTACCAATAACAACTCGACCTAGTTGAGGAATTTTAATCCACTTACCTTTATCATTAGCGTAACCAAATCCATCTGCACCAATTACAGTTCCTGATTGAATTAAGCAATTGTCGCCAATAACACAATTATGATAAACAGAAACATTAGCCCATAATTTTGTTCCTGCACCTATTATGGTATTTTTACCTACAAAACTACCAGCACCTATAACGCAATTATCGCCTAACACTACACCGCTTTCAATAACTGCGTTAGCGCCTATTGATATATTACAACCTAATTTAGCTGTTGAATCAATCACTGCTGAACTAGCGATATCCTTAGCTGGAGCAGGCGTAGTATCAAGATATTGTGCCAATTTTGCATATGCAAGATATGGATCTTTAACAATCAGAGCTGCACCATGCCAGAATTTAAGGCTTTCTTCTGTCATTACAACAGCAGAAGCCTTGCACTCTAACAAATTATTTTGTAATTTTTTGTCAGATAAAAAAGTAATTTGACCTGACATTGCACTTTTCATTGATGCAATACCAGTGATAGTTAAATCAGCATCACCGTGTAATTTAGCATCAAGTTGCTTAGCTAGTTGCTCTAAACGAAAAGCAAACATTATTTTTTAACCTTTGCCAATACTTTATCTGAAATATCAACCGCATCTGAAGCTGATAATGTAGCTTCGGCTTTTAAGATAAGATCGTACTTTTCTGTCTCAACAATATCTTTAACAGCTTCTTGGATTTTAGTTAATAATTTACCTGCTTCTTCTGTTTCACGTTTACGATAATCAGCTGAAAAAGCTTTCGCTTTATTTTCAAAATCAGAAATCACCTTATTTAGTTTAGCTTTTTCAGAAGAAGACAAAGTTAAGCCATCTTTTTTTAGGCGAGCAGCGGCATCACCAGCTTTCTTTTCTTCGACTTGTAATGATTTGGCTCTTGCTTCAAATTCATTATCCAACGCCTTACCGACCGATTCACGTTGAGGCATACGTTGTAAAACTGACATAACATCAACCACACCAATTTTAATTTCTGCATTTGCAACGCCTGCAAAAAGAAATGCTAAACTAACACCAAGAATAGATATAATTTTCTTCACTTTAATCACCTATGTGTTTTTTATTTATAACATGGAATTACCATGTAGACCCTATATTAAATTGGAACTGTTGTGCTGAATCACCCTCATATTTCTTAAGTGGTTGAGCATAAGAAAAGACCAAAGGACCTAATGGTGACATCCATTGCACTGCAATACCAGCCGACATTCTAATATCCGATGGAGAACTATAATCTGGAATATTATTTCCTTTTAGTTTCCATTCGGTATCCCATACAGTCCCTGCATCAAAAAATAACGATGTCCTAATATTATCAGCATATTTTTCACCCGCAAATGGGGTTGGAACAATCAGCTCTGTACTAGCAAAAGCTATAGCATTACCGCCTACTGCATCTTTTGATTTTGTACACCCAGAGGTATTATCTAAACTATCACACACACCACTTTTATTAAGATATACTGCTTTAGGACCAACAGTATTGGATTTAAAACCACGTAATACTGATGCTCCTCCAGCATAAAAGTTTTCGTAAAATGGTAACTCTTTACCACCAAAACCACCTCCATAGCCAATTCTTGCTCGCGTTAAGAATATCCAATTATGGTCATTGTCAATCGGATAATAGTAAGAGGCATCTGAAACCAGTTTATAGAATCGGTTATCAAATAATGGCGCAGTGAATTTAGCGCTAGCTGTCATTTTTAAGCCATCAGTTGGGAAGAATCCACGATCTAAAGAATTATATGTCCAATAAGCGCTTAGTAATAAATCATTAGTATCGAAAGAAATAGAATTTTTATTTTTCAAATTTTCGCCCATGGAGTCAAAATAACGCCACATACTATATTGCGCTTGCATATCGGACAAATTATGATTAGCGTATTCGGCACCAAAACGAACAAAATTATTTTCACTAATAGGGAAACCTAAATTAGCTGAAGCGCCCCAAGTCTTGCTCGCATATTCTGACTCATCATCTTTATCATCGTTTTTATAGGTGTTATAGTAAATGCTACCGCCTAAACTTACACCATCAACAGTAAAATAAGGATCAACAATAGAAACAGACGCTGTTTTATCTGTATCAGTAGTGTTAATATCAAATGAGACACTATTACCTGTGCCTAACCAGTTATCTTGAGAGATACCTGCATTGAAGCTAAGACCGCTATCAGAACCGACGCCAACACCAAATTTGATACTACCCGTATTACGTTCAGCAACTTTATAAATAATATCAACTTGATCATCAACACCAGACACACGCTCGGTGTTTGCTTCAACAGTATCAAAAAAGCCAAGTCGATTTAAACGTTCTTTACCTAATTCGACTAACCCGTTACTTAACCAAGCTCCTTCCATTTGTCGAAGCTCACGACGGATTACACTTTCGCTTGTTACGGTATTTCCTACTATCTTAATATTGCGAACATAAAAACGCTCACCAACATCAACAAGAACAACTAATTTAGCCGTATGTTCTGAATCATCCATTTCTGGCTGAATGGAAACTTTTGGATATGCATAACCAAAATTAGCAAGTAAACGTTTAATGCTATCCTCAATTTCAGTAATTTTTTTACCATTATAAAGCTCACCAACGGTTACTTTTTCGTTAGCGATTTTAGCAATTGCTTCTTTATAATTTGCAAAATTACCCATAAACTCAAGTTTAGAGAGCTTATACTGTTCACCTTCATGGATATTAATTGTAACGTAAATACCTTTTTTATCTGGCGTTAAACTAACTTGTGTTGACTCAATATTGAAACGAGCATAACCACGATTTAAATAAAAACTTTGTAACTCATCCAAATCAGAGGCTAATTTTTGTTTTTGATATTTACGATCACCAAGCATATTCCACCAAGGAACTTCATCACGCAAGGTAAAACGTGAAATAAGTTCTTCTGATGAAAAAGCCTTAGCTCCAACAATATTGATCTGATCGATTAATGCTGATTTACCTTCAGCAACAACTAATTTTAAATCGACACGATTACGAGATAATGGAGTTACAACAGCTTTAATTTGAGCATTATATTTACCAACACTGTAATAAAAATCTTCTAAGCCTTTTTCAATACCTGAAAGCATAGTGCGATCTAAAGCTTCACCCTCACGAATGCCTGAACTATCTAGATTTTTCTTAAGCATGTCATTTTTAACTGACTTATTACCAGAAAAACTTATACTAGCAATAGTTGGGCGTTCTTGAACATGAACAATTAACCGATCACCATCACGAGAAATAGTAATATTATCAAAGTTTCCACTAGAATAAAGCGATTTAATTATACGCCCTAAATCCGCTTCATTAACATAATCACCAACTTGGATTGGCATTTCAAGCAATGCTGCCCCAACAGTAACACGCTGTAAACCTTCAAATTTGATATCTTTTACCACAAAATCATCAATACAAAATGCGTTAGAACTATATACTGCTGTAGTACTAAGCAACAAAGATGCTATAAGTAATTTATTTATTTTCATCGTAAATATTTATGCCCTCATTCCATCACAACCGTAAAATATCATTAAATAGTGCAATTCCCATTATTACCATTAATAAAAAAAAGCCAATACGAGAAAAACGCTCTTGTGCTTTATTTGATAAGGTTCGCCCTCTTATTTTTTCAAGTAATAAAAAAACAAGGTGTCCCCCGTCTAATATAGGTAATGGAACAAGATTGATAACTCCCAAACTTATACTTATAAAGGCTAGAAAATATAAGTAAGAAGTAAAACCATAACTTGCTGTTTGCCCTGCGCCTTTTGCTATTGTTATTGGGCCAGATATATGTTCTAGACCAATAACACCCGTTACTAATTGATAAAGCGAACGAATAGTTAACTTTGTAGTTAACGCCGTTTGCGCTATACCTTTATTAAACCCTTCGAAAAAACCATATTGCACAACTTTTACATCAGTTGTAGGATATAATCCCGCAACACCTTTCCCGTTTTTTTGAACGGTTGGAACGAGTGTAAGATAAATATCTTTGTTTTCCCGATCGACCTTCAACATCATTGTTTGAGCTTTTTTAATCGTGTTGGAAAAAACCTGCCAATTTGTATATAGCTGATCATTATAACCAATAATTTTATCGCCAACACGCAAACCTGCACGTTCTGCTGCCGAACCTGATACAATTTTACTCACAATTGGATAAATTTCCACCTCTTTAGGAACAAAACCAAATGCGGTAATAGCTGAGTCTTTTTCTATATCAAAATACCAATTGCTAATATCTACACTTTTCTTAACTTCTTTTTTTTGATCGCTATTATTGGTACCATCAATATAGGTGAAAGACATATCATTCTTTCCCATTAGAGAGATTAAAGCCAAGTTTACATCTTGCCATGTTTCAATTTTGATATTATCAATAGTTTTCAATTCAGCACCAACTGGAATTGCTATTGTGGAAGCAGGTGTGTTAGGTATCACTTCCTTTATTTTAACAGGATAAACATTTACACCTATTAAAAAAATAATCCAATAGCTTATTAAAGCTAACACAAAATTAGCAAACGGACCTGCAAAAATAATTGCAGCCCTTTGCCAAATTTTCTTTTGATCAAATGCCAAGCTATTGCTATTGCTATTGCTATTGCTATTGCTATTGCTATTGCTATTGCTTGATAATGCTGTTGATCTGGTATTTAACATTTTAACATAACCACCAAGTGGAATCATAGCAATTACCAATTCTGTTCCACTTGAAAATTTATGTGACCATAATTTTTTACCAAAACCAATTGAAAAACATTCAACTTGAACCTTACATAAGCGAGCAACATAAAAATGCCCAAACTCATGAATAGTAACTAGTATACTAATCGTAATAACAAATAATAACAGTGACCACAGCAAAATCAATCTCCATTTATAATAAATAAAAAGATAATGTAGTAAAAACAGGAACAGCAGCAGTTAAACTATCAATACGATCTAAAATTCCACCATGACCTGGAATTAAGTGACCACTATCTTTTATACCTGCTTCACGCTTAAACATGCTTTCAGTTAAATCACCTAAAACCGAAACAAAAATTGCCGATAAAGAGCTAATAAAAAATGTACTAAATGTCATATCAAATAAATTAAGCATATAAGCAATGATACTAATTATGATAGCCACACTTATACCACCAATAAAACCTTCTATGGTCTTACCTGGAGAAACTTTTGCAGCTAATTTTCGTTTACCAAATGCGCGTCCTGCAAAATAAGCACCTGTATCTGTTGCCCAGACCAACACAAAAACATAAAGTAAGCAAACTGCACCAGTATAAGAATTAGACATATAGTTAATTGCTCTTAGTTCAATCATACCAATAAAAAATGGCACTATCGTAAAAAAAGCAAATAGTAGCTTTATAAAAGTTGAATTAATAACCGTTGAATCACTCCAGTATTTGGTTGTATCTGGATAACTAACCACCAAATACAAAGCAATTAGCCACCATATAATTGATAAAGATAAAATCACAGTGTATAGCTTTATTTTTAATTCAACTGAATTTGGGATCAAATAAAGTATAGTTAATAAAATAACGATTGAAAGAGCAAATATTAATTTTGAATGTTTTTTAGTAATATGAAGAAACTGAGCCCATTCCCATGCAGCTAATCCACAGACCAAAATAATAGTTAGAGAAAATACAGATAAAGGAACAAAAAAAAGAACGACTATGACAAGTGGAATAAGCACAGCTGCAGCAAGTATACGATGAATTAACATAAATGATCCTTAATTGCGAATGCCACCAAAGCGCCTCTCTCTGGCATTAAATGCATTGATTGCTTCATCAAATAAAGTTTGGTTAAAATCAGGCCATAAAGTATCGGTAAAATAGAGTTCAGAATAAGCAATCTGCCATAACAAAAAATTACTGATTCGATATTCTCCCCCAGTACGGATAACTAAATCAACATCAGGAAATTCTCCCATACACATTATTGAAGCAAAACGATCTTCTGTTACTTCATCTAAAGTGATCTCACCGTTAGTCACTTGGGTAGCCATTTTTTTTGCCGATTGCAAAATATCCCAACGCCCACCATAGTTGGCGGCAATATTTAGTACTAAACCCGAATTGTTTTTGGTTAAATTTTGCGCTTGAATAATCATATTTTGTAAATTATCACTAAAACGAGATATATCACCAATAATATTCAAGCGAACATTATTTTTATTCAAACTTTTGATTTCTCGTTTTAATGCATAGATAAAAAGGGAAATTAGAGCGGAAACTTCATTGGGTGGGCGCCTCCAGTTTTCACTGCTAAATGCATATAAAGTAAGAACTTTAACTTTTAAAGTTGCCGCGTAAGCCACAATTTTCCGTACCGTTTTTAATCCTGCCCGATGACCAACAGCGCGTAACTGGTTACGTTGCTGAGCCCAACGACCATTACCATCCATAATTATAGCCACATGACTTGGAATACCTCTTTTTTTTGTCATGCGATATCTCGTATTGTATTAATCATTGTATTAATTATATCATCTTGGTCAATCAACGCGTACCATAAACAACAATTGTCTTGCCATGAGCTGAGATTAAATGCTGATCTTCAAGCATTTTTAAAATTCGCCCCACCGTCTCACGCGAACAACCAACAATTTGACCTATTTCTTGGCGTGTAATTTTTATTTGCATACCATCAGGGTGTGTCATAGCATCAGGTTGTTTAGCAAGGTTTAAAAGCGTTTGCGCAATACGCCCAGCAACGTCTAAAAAGGCTAAATTACTGACTTTTTCAGATGTGACTTGTAATCGACTTGCCATTTGACTGGCAAGATGCATTAAAATATCTGGATTGACTTGAACAAGCTGTTTAAATTTTTTATACGAAATTTCTGCAACCTCACAACTTGTTTTGGCTTTAACCCAAGCAGTTCGCTCAGTACCTTCTTCAAAAAGTCCCAACTCGCCCAAAAATTGATTTTGGTTTAAATAAGATAAAATCATTTCATTACCTTCATCATCCTTAATCAATACTGCTACAGAACCTTTTAAAATGTAATAGAGAGTTTCTGCTTTTTCGCCTTGATGTATAAGAGTACTCTTAGCTGGATATTTATGAATATGGCAATGAGATAAAAACCATTCTAACGTTGTATCCGATTGCTGTTTACCAATCATTATTCCCACCTCTCCATTTAATTTACAACAATAACACTATAACAAAGTTACACAATAAATTATATACAAACAATCATTTTAACCATTATTTGATTGGCTTAATATCCATTGTTTCGTGCAATTGCGACCAAAAAATTGCAACAGAGCCATTAATTAATTGCAGTTTAACTTCATCAACCTTTTCTTGTAGTGATTTTTCTTGTAAACCGTAGTCAGTACCTTCGCGTAATACAAAATATTCAATTAGATTAGTTAATGTTTGTGGATCGAGGTCTTGCCAAGGAATAATCATATATTATAACAATAAATTCAAATTATAATTATTTTATAACAAAGCTTCGATAATATAAAGCATACAAAGTAATGCTTCATCACTAACAAAAAAACCACTCAAAAGAGTGGTTTTTGATAGCAACATGGCTTAACTTACTTTGTTCTAACTGCAAGTTTATAACCTTGAATACCAGCCTTATAATCTGTTGAGTACAGGCTATTATGCTTAGCTCCAGAATCTGAACCTAATAAGATAGCATCGTTAACCCCTACTTTATTATATGCGCCAGATAGAGCTGTATCTACTGCTTCTACTGTCTCATATGTACCAGTCACGTACCATTCATAAGTAAATCTTGAGGTATAATCCCCATTATCCGCTGTATCTTTCACTACTACAGCAAATTTTTCACCATATTTAGGACTAACCGCTGTAGATGCATAGTCAACAGCCTCTTCTAGATTACCAGCTACATCTAGCTTGTAAATATAAACTTTATACGAATCAGATTCAATTGGTCCAGGACTAGGGTGATCAGGATTAAGCTTACCAGGACCTGTTGGTTCTGTTGGGTTGCCTGGGTTTTCTGGGCCTGACCCCGGGTTAGTCGGATCAGATTGCTCTACAGCTGGAGGATTACTAGCAAAAATATCACTTACAGTTATCCATTGGTTTGATAGAGGGTAACCAAAATCTGTTCTTTCTAAAATTTTAAAACCAATTTCAGTTTTACCAGCAAAATCGTTAGTAATAGCGAATGAAATTTCACCTACTCCGTCATTATTATACGTTGTACTGGCTGTTATAGCTACAGGAAGCCATTGACCATTTGTATCTTTAACAAAAACTTTTAAGGAGTCTTTTATTCCTGAAGTATCTGTATCACCATCTGCATCGATCAATTTATATTGAATGTGAATTGTATCGTTAACTTTAAGCGTGTCGTTGCTAGTAAGAAGACGTCCATCACGTTTGAAAGAGACCGCCATTGTATGCTCTGCTGATGAGTCGTCAGCTTTCATTACAGGTGCATTACCGGCGATAACTGCTTGGGTTGTCCCACCTATTGCAAATGCGCTACTTGCTGCATAGCCAGCCAAAAGCAAGCCTAACGCAACTTTTTTTACTGTAAAATTTTTCATGTTTAACTTCCTATTTTTCTATCAATTAACATGTTGTATTTATATAAATACACCACTTTTACTGGTGTTTCCTTTTGATTAACGATACGGCTCGGTAATCAAAATTCTTGTTCTATTACAAGACAGTTACTTGTAATTTAAATCCTTGATCGCCTGCACACGCAGAAGATGGTGCCGAAATTGGGCTGAAATCTAATAAACTAGTTGGCGCATCTGCTACAGCTTGAATACTAGTGCCTGATGTTGCATAACTGTCATTTATCCCCCTTATTTTGTAAGGTGCATCTTTACCCATAGCAACGTTAAACCATGGTCCTTTAGGATGACTAATAACATCATGTTCCAATAAAGTCGCATGAGTACCAGGACAAGCTTTATCATTTGAACCAACTAATGACCAAATAACAAACGGATCAGCAATTGGTGTATTGTTTGTGGTAAACGCTTTAACATAGTATTCATGACCAACTAACCATTCTTTTGGTCCTGCTGGGGTAAACTGAAGTATAGCCCCTTCACTTTTAGCAACTAATGTTCCATCTGCCTTCCAAACTTCAATGTAACCTGATTTACCGCCAGAAAAATTAACAGCAGCTTTATTAAATGATGAACCAAAACCGTATTGATCTAACGAAATTGAAAAATCAACTATTCCCTCAATATTTGAAGCCACATCTAAAGTATAACTGTCACCAATCACTTCTATGCCCGCAGCGGTTGAAGCATCAGATGACACTTTTTGACCTTTTGCAACTTTCTCAAAGGATTTGACAATCACGCAAGGTTTTTGCTCTGGGCATTCGTTTACATCGCCCGATGTACCATTAATTAAAGCTATTTTTTCACCGTTACTCGTTGCAGTCCATAACGCTGAAAATTCATTAAATGTTCCCGGTATACGATCCATTATTTCATTATCACTAAAGCCATCTACATCATCAAATGAGTTGACTGAACCGTTATCTACCTTTGGCTTAACAAGCGTTGCCAATACTGTCAAACTACTTAAACCATCAGCTCTTTGAGTCGCCAAGGTTGTTTTATTCCCTGAACTATCAACTGCCCAGACGCCAACTTTACGCATTGCTGGATCGGGCAATACCTCAAAGCTGACTGCATTAGATGTTGCGGATTTACCACGACTATCTGTAACTGATACCGATAAAGAATATTTACCATTTGTGCTCACTGGACGACGTTGACCATTTTGATCAACATAACTTGGTGCAACAATTTGCCAGTTATTGGTATCAGTAGGAGGATTAAGCCATGAAGAAGCAGAACATGTCCCTGCTGCTGCACATAAAAAACCACCTCCAGCATCAATTTCTAGCATATCACCAGACCATACTAGGCTTGATAAATCCTTAGCATTATGAACACTAATACTTAATGGATAAGTTTGTCCTTCGATCAATTGCGTTTGTTCAAGCCCTAGATCGACAGACATTTTCTTTTCTTTATATTCAAGAACAATATAGTTATTACGGTCAACTAAATCATAACGGCTACCCTTTAAAGAACGAGCTGATTGAACCATATCTGGATCCAATTGATCTTTTAATGGCGTGCCTATACGATAGTTCATCGTTAATTCTGCTTTAGTTGCCTTTTTATTATCTTGACCACGTTTATGTTCAGCTTTAATCGTGAAAAGAGGAACTGGCGTATAATCAAGACCAACAGTAATGGCTCTTGGATCTTTTTGTAGATTATCTTTACCAAATAAAGCTACTTTATCACCATAGTATTGCTCATACATCAGTGATCCACCTAAATGCGGATATTGTGGTAAATACCCTTGGAAGCGAACATCAAATCCCCTTGCTGCACGTTCTAAGTAATCATCGAAATCCTTAGAATCTTTCCAATCAGATAATGGGTGATAATAGTTAACCGCAAATTTCATGTAATCACTCCACGCTTCAGCACCAATACCTAAGCGGTTGTGATCACGCTGGAAATCATGATCAAAAAATACGTTATAACCAAGTAACCATGTTTTATCAGCAACATCCCAACGTTGACCAATACCAAAGTTACCTATACGGCGCTTATGCTCATATTCTTGAAATGATATTTGGCTAAATATTAATGTATCTTCAGAATCATATAATGGGCTAAATAATTTTAGGTTAACGTTATTAAATTCCCCTTTATCACTCAGATCAAATTGCAACTGAGCGGTACCAAAACGCCCTAAAAAATCCTGTACAGCATTACGAACTGGATCAACAACTTGGCTTTTAACGCCATTGCGTACATAACTTTCGGCGTAATCTCTACCTTTATTTTTTAAATGCCCTGATAAACCACCGTTGTCTGCCGAGGTTATTTGTTTCCAATCCTGACTAGCTAAAGTTTGCAAAGTTGAAGCAATTTGCGTTGAAAGTGCATCTTTGTCTTTTTTTACATCATAGTTATCATCTGAACCAAGCTGAGGCAAATTAACATGTTTGTCATCTTTGTCATCTTTTATTTTAATTGCCGGCAATAAAGGAGAGTTTTCAGGCAAAACAATGCGCTCACCGACATTAACAACATCTTTTTTATCAAAACGCCCGGCGTTCATTGCACGTAATTCTGAAATAGAGATACTACTTAAAAGCGCAATCTGATAAAGACTACGTTGCTGATTATTAATCATTTCACGAGCTTTTGAGCCATCTTTTAATTCAATTATCGCATTGCTATCTACAGGACCTTGCGATACCTGAGCATCAGTAGCATAAGCAGATTGCCAACTTAATGTGGCAATTACAAATGCAGAGATAATTGTTAAATTAAGATTCTTTCTCATCTTAATAGTCCTTATATTCCACCGACAATGCCCATAACATAAAATTTATAGCCAATATCAATTTATCTTTATTAAATATCAATGTTATTATTTATTAATATATTTTAGAGCACGGTTTCTTCTTTTGTGCTTTACATTTCTTTACAAAGCTTACTTAAGTTTTGCAATTCTATTACAAAAAAGTCATTTATCAAAATATTTTATTACTTTTTTTGATCTTTTTTTATTGGTTTAGAATTTCTTTATATAATTCAATTTATTAATTTGTATTTTTTTGCTAATTTCATTACATTTGATTATATCTTTATGAAAAACAATGATTAAATAACGCCCATATTTTACGTAGGATGACATAAAAAATGTTAAAAATAATAAGCTAAAAATACTATTTCAATAAAAACTTAAATTTTGGGATTAGGTCTTTATGTAATATTTCTGCTCTTTTACAACAGCTATTGTTGTTTTATTGTCCTTCATTATAAATCTCTAAGTTTTCAGGCTCTTTAGATTCTGAAGATTTTTTACTTTCAGTTCTTTTTTGTTCTAATAATGACAAATAGTTATCATCAATCCCTTCAGTAATATATTTTCCATCAAAAACAGAACACTCTAAATGATGAATATTAGGATTTTGCTGTGTAATTGAATCAATTAAATCAGATAAATCTTGAAAAATAAGTTTATCAGCACCAATATCTTTTGCTATTTCATCAACCGTTCGATTATAGGCAATAAGTTCACTGGCAACAGGCATATCGATCCCATAAACATTGGGATGTCTAATTTCTGGTGCAGCAGATGCTAAATAAACTTTTTTGGCACCAACTGAACGCACCATTTCAAGAATTTCCTTTGAGGTTGTGCCACGAACAACAGAATCGTCAACTAATAGTACATTTTTGCCTTCAAATTCAATACGATTCGCATTGAGTTTTCTTCTTACTGATAATTTACGTGTGCTTTGTCCTGGCATGATAAAAGTGCGACCAATATAACGATTTTTAACAAACCCTTGGCGATAAGGTTTATTTAAAATACGCGCTATTTCAAATGCCGCATCGCATGATGTTTCGGGGATAGGGATGACAACATCAATATCAATATCCTTCCACTCTCTCGCTATTTTTTGCCCAAGCTTTTGCCCCATCAAAATACGTGATTGATAAACCGATACGCCATTCATTAATGAATCTGGTCTTGCAAAATAAACATATTCGAAAATACATGGGTAATATTGAGGATTATTAGAACATTGTTGAGAATATAATTGGCCATCTTGAGTAATATAGATGGCTTCGCCTGGTTCGACATCGCGCATAAATTCAAAATCAAGAATATCTAATGCGACGCTTTCAGATGCAACCATGTATTCGACTTTTTGATTTTCAAGAGTACGTTTGCCTATCACTAAAGGGCGAATCCCATAAGGATCACGAAAAGCAACAAGACCATGACCAATAATCATCGCAACACAAGCATATGCGCCTTTAATAATATTATGTACATTATGTATTGCGGTAAAAATATTATCTGCGGTTAGAGGATAAGTTGGGAATTTGTCGAGTTCGTGAGCAAAAATATTGAGTAAAACTTCAGAATCAGAATTCGTGTTGATATGCCTTCTTGCTAGCTCAAATACTTTATTGCGTATTTGTTCAGTATTGGTTAAATTTCCATTGTGGGCAAGAGCAATACCATAAGGTGAATTAACATAAAATGGTTGCGCTTCGGATGGATTGGAACTACCTGCTGTTGGATAACGGATATGCCCTATGCCCAAATTACCTTGCAGCCGTTGCATATGATGTTCTTGAAACACATCTCTAACTAAGCCATTTGCTTTGCGTAAACGAAAGCGATTTTGATTATCAATAGTCACAATCCCTGCGGCATCTTGCCCTCGATGCTGCAAAACAGTCAATGCATCATAGATCGATTGATTAACAGTACTATACCCTACAATACCAACGACACCACACATGCTATAGTTACCTCGATTTATTGTACTAAAAAAGAAGAAGACTGCTGTATAAAATCAAAAAACCAACGAATAATAAAATGAAAATGTGGAATTAGCTGCGATTGCACCCAGTAAGGTGATTGCGATAACGGTGTAAAAGTATCAACTAAAAAGAGTATTGCAGCAACAACTAAAACTCCTCGTAGCACACCAAAACAGATACCTAATATGCGATCAGTGCCAGATAATCCCGTTTTTTGAACTAATTGACCAATAACATAAGACACTATCGCACAAACCAATAGTGTAGTAATAAAAAGGAGAACAATAGCTACAGCAATACGTATTATATCGCTATCAAAATAAGTTAAATAATCGGTAATATAGATATAAAATCGGCTGGAAATAAAAAAAGCTAAGATCCAACTAATTAATGATAATGCTTCTCGTATAAATCCTCGCACAATGCTAATCAATGCCGAGAATGCAATCACTCCGATAATCGTAAAATCAATCCAATTCAACATAATAATTCACAATTTTATATTAATAATATTTTATTTTAATTACTGTTTACAACATAAAAAAACGATAGCAACCAATAAAACAGAACTTAATTAGCAACGATCATACCTTTTAATTTTGTTAGATTATTTAAGTTAATAATGACTTGTTCTGCTTGCTTTTTATTAGCATATGGGCCAACCTGTAACTTAATTAACTGATCAGGTTCAGGCTTTTGTGGTATTGTTCTAACGTTATAATTATTTAACCTTAATAATGCAACTAATTCTTCTATTTTTTGCCTATTTTTCAAAGCAGTAAGCTGGATCATATAAGGTTTAGGTTCTTGTTGCGAAGTTGAAGAATTAGCTATCGTTGTTGAAGTGTCGATATCAACAATATCTGGCGAAACAAATGAACTTGGATTTTGCTCTGAGTCTGATATATAAGAATCTTTTGATCTATCACTGGTTAAATTGTCATCAAAATCATCTGGGGATTCTACTTCACGGTTTTGCTGAGTAATCACTTCTGGTTGCAAAATAGGTGTTGTCGAAGTTCGTAAGTTGGATTTATCCGTTATAATGGAAGGGATAATTGCTGCGATAATAAGCAATAATGTAGCAAAACCTACAAGGCGATTCCTTACTTTATTTTGGTTTTTGGGGCTAATTTTTTGATTGTTCACCATGTTCAATTTCACTTAATGCTCTGTTTCAGCTAAAACCTCTGATACCGTATGAAATGAGCCACATACCACAATAATATCATCCTCTTTAGCATCTTGAATTGCTGTTTGATAAGCAGTAGAAACTGTATCAAATGTTGATATATTAAGCTCACCTTTACTTAATAAGTGCTGTTTTAATACTGCTGCGCTACAACCTCGCTCACCATAAAGTGAAGCGCAATACCATTTATCCCCTTTTAAAATGGACAACGTACTTTTAATATCTTTATCTTTAAGCATACCAACAACAAATCTAACTTCACTAATACTTGGATATTCCATTTTTAGTTTTTCCAATTGTTGTGTTAAATAGCCTGCGGCATGTGGGTTATGTGCGACATCAAGGATCACAAGAGGCTTTTTTTGAATAATTTGAAAACGCCCAATCAATTTAGATTTTGCCAAACCTTTAGTTATTTGTTCTTTGGTTATTTTAAGTGATGAGTAACTTAAGGCAGCAATTGCGGTTGCGGCATTAGCTAAAGGAACATCGGCAATAGGTAGATTGTCATATTGCTTTATTGGTGATTTAAATGTCCAAGCATCTTCGCTAACTTGTTGATAGTGCCAATCGCCATTGACCGCATGGATAGGACAACTGGCTAATTTAGCTGCATTTAAGATGGATTCAGGTATTTCTGGCTCGCCTACAATAGCAATACTTTTAGGCTTGAAAATACCTGCTTTTTCTCGTCCTATGCTTTCACGGGTTTCCCCTAAATAATCAACATGATCAATGCCAATTGTGGTAACTACGGCTACATCAGCATCAACAATATTAGTTGCATCAAGCCTCCCACCAAGCCCAACTTCTAATATAACAACATCTAATTTTGCTTGTTTAAATTGATAAAGCGCAGCCAATGTTGCATATTCAAAATAAGTAAGCGATATATCGCCTCTGGCTTTTTCTATTTCTACAAAGGCTTTTATGGTGTTTTGTTCACTTGACTCTTGATTATTAATACGTACACGTTCTGTAAACCGTAATAAATGAGGTGAACTATAAATGCCAACTTGTAAGTTAGCCTCAAGCAATATCATTTCAAGAGTTCGGCATGTTGTGCCTTTGCCATTAGTGCCTGCAACAGTAAAAACATAAGGTGCAGGTTGTAATAAATTTAGGCGTTTAGCTACCGTTTTGACTCGTTCTAAACCCAAATCAATAGTTGTAGGATGTAATTGCTCTAAATAACAAAGCCATGTACTTAAATCGGACATGGCGTTGGGTTGTTTGTTTTGCATACTCAATTAAACTGTCTCGTTTAGAGTAACATCATTAAAAGGATCCGGCTGTTTCATCAGTTTTGTTATTAAACTGGCAATCTTAGGTCGCATATCTTTACGATGAATAATCATATCAATGGCGCCTTTTTCAAGTAAAAACTCACTGCGTTGAAATCCTTCAGGCAATACTTCACGTACAGTTTGTTGGATCACTCGTGGCCCTGCAAAGCCGATTAACGCTTTAGGTTCAGCTATATTAATATCGCCTAACATTGCCAAACTTGCCGATACCCCTCCCATTGTGGGGTCGGTCATGACTGAAATATAAGGTAAGCCTTCATCTTGCATTTTGGCAAGAATAGCACTGGTTTTTGCCATTTGCATTAATGAAAATAATGCCTCTTGCATTCGTGCTCCACCGCTTGTTGAAAAACAAATTAACGGACATTTATCGGCAATAGCTTGTTCCGCTGCACGAGTAAATAATGCACCAACAACAGAGGACATCGATCCACCAATGAAAGAAAACTCAAAACAAGCGACAACGACAGGTGTACCAAACAATGTCCCCTTCATTACCACCATCGCTTCTTTTTCGTGAGTTTCTTTTTGTGCAGCAGTTAAGCGATCCTTATATTTTTTAGTATCTTTGAATTTTAAGATATCTTTAGGCATAAGATCTGTGCCAATTTCGACATCTGAACCATCGTCTAAAAAGCGGTATAAGCGCACACGGGCGGGAATATGCATGTGGTGATCGCATTTTGGACAGACTTCTAAATTAAGATCCAGTTCAGCCTGATAAATAACTTGCTCACAGTTACTGCATTTTGTCCAAACACCACCAGGAATATTCGCCTTTTTATGATCTGACGATATATTATTTTTACTAAGAATTTTTTCAATCCAGCTCATTATGATTCTCTCATTCTGGCACTCTTTACAAATTTCGGAGTATTGTACAATACTTTGTACTAATTCTTAATAGTTGTTTTTATTTTTATCTTATTTTGTAAATAAATTTTGCTAGAAGACATAACCTTTAAAGAAAAATGTGAAGCTAAATCTGTCATTAAAGTCAAATTAAATGCAATTGATGTGCAAGTAGGCAGTTTTAGTTAATGTAAAAAATATCATTTATTGCTTAATAAATATAATAAATATGACCAAAAAAAAATATTAGTATATAATTAGTAGAAGTTTATTTTCCATTTTTCAGATAAGGGGTTATAGATGGACAAGGAAAAAGCAAGCGCATCGTCATTTCAAGATGTATTAGAATACATTCGTCTATCACGTCGTTTAAATAAATTAAAGCGTGAAATATCAGACAATGAAAAGAAAATTCGTGATAACCAAAAACGTGTACTCTTACTTGAAAACTTAAGTGAATATATTAAACCTGATATGACTTACGAAGAGCTTCAAGCAATTATTGCGAATATGAAAAGCGATTATGATGATCGTGTTGATGATTATATTATTAAAAATGCCGAAATATCTAAAGAACGCCGTGAAATAAGTAAAAAAATGCGTACTTATCGATCAAATTAATATCTATGTTTTTATAAGTAGCGTCCTTTTTAGTTATGGACGCTATTTTTATAGCATGAAATCAGCCTCCAGCTAATTTTACTTTGAATCCTTTTTCTTCTAACAATGATTTTAGTAAATCTCGTTTATCACCTTGAATTTCAATAGCACTATCTTTAACTGAACCACCACAACCACAGCGCTTTTTTAATTCAGCAGCTAACTGTAATAATTGTGCATCGTCTATCTCAAATCCGGTAATTACACAAACACCTTTACCTTTACGGCCTGAAGTTTGTCGCTGAATTCGAATAATGCCATCTCCCTTTGGACGTGAAATAGCTGGCTTTGTCGGTTTAATTCGACCTTGATCGGTTGAATAAATAATCGGGTTATCAGACATAATTTAATTAACTCTTACTTGTATCAAGTGTGGCCAAAATTGTTTTTAACGCTTTAGCTGGATCTTCTGCTTGAGTAATTGGCCGTCCAATGACTAAGTAATCAGAGCCAGCAGCTTGAGCACGTTGAGGTGTCATAATACGGCGTTGGTCATCAGGGTTACTACCCGCTGGCCTAATACCTGGTGTCACTAATTTAAAGTCACTACCTAAACGCGTTCTAAAACTTTGTACTTCTTTTGCTGAACAAACTACCCCATCAAGTCCACAATTTTTAGCTAGCATAGCTAATTTAGTTGCTTGCTCTAAAGGCGATGCATTAATACCTATTTCTTGTAAATCGGTCGATTCCATGCTGGTTAATACTGTCACAGCGATTAATATTGGCGCATCTTTACCATATGAATAAAGAGCATCTTTAGCTGCTGTCATCATGCGCGCCCCACCACTCGCATGTACATTGGTCATCCATATACCTAAATCAGCCGCAGCAGTTACGGCTTTAGCAACCGTATTTGGGATATCATGAAATTTAAGATCTAAAAAAACGTCAAAACCTTTTTGCATAATTTGCTTAATAAATTCGGGACCTGCGTGTGTAAAAAGCTCTTTACCTATTTTAAGACGACAATCTTTTGGTTCAACACGATCAATAAAATTCCACGCTGATTTTACATCTGCAAAATCAACAGCAATAATAATAGGTGATGGCATAACTTATTTGTTCCTTTTAATCAAAATTTTTAGCTATTTTTTCTAACAAATTCATTCAAATCAGCATAAAAGATACGAGCACTTTCTTTATATCCTTTTAATGTTTGGTGAACTAAATCTGCACGCGCAAGTCCACGTTTTCGCCACTGCTTAATAGAAAACTGACCACCCATTGCCACTTGCCAATCCCAAAATAACGTTTTTTCAGATTTAGCAACTTGCTTTTGAATAGTCATTATCTTTGCAAAAGATTTAGGCATATTTTTTTCATTTGCCATAGTGTCTGGGGGTGTCATTATTAAAATAGCAGCATTAGGCAATGTTTCGCGAATCATTCTGATATTATTCACTAAATTTTTTCGATATTGATTACTGTCTAATGTTTCATCAAAACTTTCATTGGTACCATATGCTAGGATCACTAAATCACTTTGCGATACAGCAAGTTCTTTAAACCAGTTTTTTCCCCACTTTTGCCAAATGGTTTGTTTAGCGCCATTAGTCGCAATGGGTGAAACAACAACACCAGATTGTTGATTACAAGTTAACCAAATACCGCCCAGTTCCATCTCTTTTTGGCCTTTGATAACTAAAGGCATTTTAGATAAAACCGATGCAGTTTGCCAAACCTTTGGGGTTGGTGTATAGCTGAAGTTAATCTTATTGTTATTAGCATCATAAAGCGATAGTAGGTTTGAGTTGTTTTTTAGTGTTTTAAAGGTCAATTTAACTTGCCAATTTTTATTGCAAGATCCTCTTGCTGTAATTTGGACAGTAGCAGAATCTTTAATGGGTTTAGCAATAAAACCACCCATGGGAAAATCAAGATTACTTAAAGTTCGGCTACTTAGCATATCCCAATCTCTAGCTCGCCATGTAACCGCTGCATGGCTTTGCCCTTTTATCGCTATAGGCGTTATCCAACCAATACCTGCGTTGCCATACTTTTTTTGCATTAATGTTCTAAATTCACCAGTAAAAAAGTCGGCTGCCACATGTGAATCGCCAAATTGAGTAATATTGATTACTCGGTTAGTTTTTTTATGATCCGCTAACGAGTTCAAACGCGCTGCAAATTGTTTAGCGTTAGGATCCCCAAAATCAACAACAGTAGATGTTTTACTTTCAGCTACACTACAACCAGTAATCGTTATTGCAATGAGGGCTATAATATATTTTAAAAATTTAATCACTATGGGTGTCCTCTAATTCTTTATAAATTATTTTTTCCATAATGGCCTTTGCTAGAATTTTTTGGCCTGTTGGCGTAAAGTGAACACCATCATCAACCCTTACCTTAACTTTTGCTTTATTGCTTTCTACGAAATTACTAAATTTTTGATACGTACATCCCAATAAATCATTTGTCATTAAGAAATGTTGTTGGACTTTTTCTAATTCGGACTGATATAAATTATTTAGATAAACCATCGCATTATTTAATTTTGGTTTGCGCATACAAGGCGCTGCCAGCCAAAGTATTTGAACATCATGCTCTATGGCACTATTTAAAATAGATTCAATACGCAAACGGTAGTGTTCTTCCCACAAGTCGGATTGGAATTTAGCATATTTGACATAGCCTTTAACTGGAAAATCCCAAGGATCATTTGCGCCAAGAAAAACAATAAGCAATTTAATTGAAGGATCTGCAATTAGATTATCACTAATTGTTTTTGGCCAATCAAAAGCACTCGGATAAGCAAGCCCAGTGCTCTGTTTGCTCAAATCAAGGCTTTCTATTTTATACTGCTTGAATAGCATTTTTTTAACATATGGTGCAACACCTTGCATTAAAGAATCACCAGCAAAAAACACCTTATCATTGCTTGTTAATATAATGGGTTGTGGCTCAACTGGTACCGTGTCTTTTTGTGCTTTTTGATTTTCATCTTGCTGTGCTAGGTCTGTTTCGGACACGTTGTCAGTATTGACTCTTTGTCCACTTTCAAGTTTTGCATTCTTTAAAGCATCAATTGTCTTATTTTTAGCATCTTTCACCGCAACATCAAGCAACTGAGAAAACGGAGGAAGTATTTTTATTGATATATATTTTTGAAAATCCTGTTCGTCATCCTTGCTTGTTTCAAGCTCTTGTATCAAACTTTCTTGGTTTGCAAGCGTATTATTATTCAACAAATCGGTATGATACACTTGCTCGCAATAAATCAATATTGATTTGTAGTAAATGGCTATTAACGCAATAGCGGTAACAAACATTATCAAAAATACATAGTGAGTAGACAAAAGATTGCTAGTAACAACAAGAGATGAATTTGTTTTCTTATTTTTTTTACAATCTTTTTTAAGCGTATTTTTATGCTGTGATTTATTACGTTGCCGTTTCAAATTCGGTTTGGATTTTTTATTATTTTTTGAAAACGATTTTTTATATATTTTCATAATTAAGCATCATTAAAAATTAGCGTAAATAAAGTTTGGCATTCCTGATGGTGCAATATAAATCGTCAGCCATAAAATCAAAATAAAAACTAAAGGTAAATAGTAATACGGCATTTTAGTCAACTGTAAAATAAACCACTCAGTCAAATTTTTACACATTGGGTAGGCAAGGTAGATGACACAAATAACCAAAAACGCCCCAGCATGATGCGGTTCTATCAAGAAGTTATGCGTTAATGCTGTCAAATAATCTACAGCATCAGATAAACTTTCACTATTAAAAAACAGCCATGTAAAACAAATATAGTGCCATGTTAATAACCGTGCCATCAGTGGCGAACGCGCAGCTATCCAACCTTGCCCCAAATAACGGTCGCCAATGTTAAGTACCACAATACCAATACCATGACATGCCCCCCAAATAATAAAATTAACGCCAGCACCATGCCACAATCCCGATAATAACATGGCTAACATGACATTAATTTGAGTGCGTATAAATCCTCGACGACTTCCGCCTAAAGGAATATAAATATAGTCACGAATCCAACGTGATAAACTAATATGCCAACGTACCCAAAACTCTCTCAAATTCAATGACAAATAAGGAAGATTAAAGTTGATTGGCAAGCGAAAACCTAATAATAGAGCAATGCCAGTAACTAAATCAGTATATCCAGAAAAGTTTAAATAAATCTGTATTGCATACGCATAAAGGCCAACTAATAAATCAACCACACTAAATTCTAGTGGGTTAGCAAATATAGGTGTAACCCAATGCTCATTAACTAAACCACCTAAACAGTAAACCTTTATCACAGCTAAAATAAGTAGCGTAAATGCGCGAAATGGCTCTAAAATTTCACGCGGTTGATTAACATTAATTTGAGGTAGAAAGTCTTTTGCTCGGTTAATAGGGCCTGCAATAATACTTGGGAAAAAGGACAGAAATAAGGCAAAATCCCAAAAATTAGCAACAGGTAACTCCTGATTTTTTACTGAAACTAAATAACTTATTGAATGAAAGGTGTAAAATGAGATCCCAATAGGGATTAATACCGTAATAGCGGGAAGCAAAATCGGTAAATCTAATAAATTAAACAGATCTTGTAACTCGTAACGGAAAAAATCAAAATATTTAAATAATGCTAGATTAATTATAGATACGCATAACCCTAAAATTAACCATCGCTTGGCATTGCGTTCTGATGCAGCGATCATCACAGAAAAAAAATAGATCACACAGGTATAAATAAAAAGGATGAGTGAAAATCGCCAGCTGTAACTACCAACAATCAGGTAACTTACAACTAAAAGCAGAGTATTTTGTGTTTTGGGTGATAAGCGACAACCCCAATACAAGGCAAAAAAAGCGATAAAAAGTAAACAAAATTCAATAGATAAATAACTCACTACGATCCTTTTAGCTTAAATGTGTGCTTTTTTGAAGCATTAATAAAATTTTTATAAACAGCTTAGCTTTTTGCCTCGCTAATTAATTCGGATTGAGCAAGTACATTATAAATAATCAGCTCCTTATTCAATCCTGTAATAGTCAATAACTGATTTCTTGCTTGTAACCATAAATGATAAAGAGCAGAAAGCTTTTCATTATTTTGAGTCGCAAGTAATCGAACTAACGGGACTTGATCACGATTAACAATAAAGCGCCCCGCTTTTTGCTTTGCTTTAAGCGCATCGCTTAATAAAGCGCAAAACCAAATAATTCGTTCAATAAAATCTTCATTATCAAAGGTCTTTGCTAATTGCCAATAATTATTTTGAGGAATAACCTCTAATAATTGGCTACAAAACACGTTTCTTTGTTGCCACTTTTCTGGTGCTAATAGTGCGATAGCTCTTAGTGGCGCATTTTCGCTCAATAATAACGCCGAAGCAAGCTCATTATCACTGTATTGTTGATCATGTTTGTTTTTTAACCACTCAATAGATTGTTCCAACTTTGGAGTTGATAAAAAATAAGAAAAACAACGGCTATGAATCGTAGGTAATAATTGGCTATTATGCTCATCACTTAAAATAAAATATGTACTGTCTGGCGGTTCTTCTAACGTTTTTAGTAGTGCATTAGCCGCTGCTTCAGTCATTAAAGCGGCATGTTTTATCCAAATAACTTTATTACCGCCTTGCTGGGATTTTTCGTAAATCTTGCTAGATATATTACGTATTTGATCAATACCTATTGATTGCTTACCTTGTTCATTAGTTATCGCATAATAATCAGGGTGATGATGAGACAAAAACAATTGGCAACTGTGGCATTTAAAGCACGGCTCCAATTGCTGTGAATTTTGGCATAACAAACGGTTGACAAGATTTTCAATAAATTCATTTTCACCGCTACCTTGGACATAATTAATTAATAGCGCATGATGAGCACGCTTATGCATAATACCAGAAGCCAATTGCTGATAAGGTAGCAAAAGCCAAGGATAATCACTTAACATCATTAAATATTAACCTGTTTTGTTAACCAATCTATTAAAATTTGTTCAATTTGCTCAGCTACATTGTCAATTGATTTTGTAGCATCGACCATCCTAATCGTTTCATCTTGTTTGGCTAGTTCTAAATAGCGTTGATGAACTCGCTTAAAAAAAGGTAGCGACTGTTGTTCAATACGATCGAGATCGCCTCGAGATCTTGCTCGCCGCAAACCACTTTCAGGATCAATATCCAAATACAAAGTCAAATCAGGTTTAAAATCACCTAATACTTGTTCCTTTAGTGTCATCATAAAAACTTTATCTAACTGACGCCCTCCACCTTGATAAGCTTGTGTGGATAAATCATGACGATCGCCAATAACCCATTTACCCGCATGCAGTGCTGGTTTAATCACATTGTCAATCAACTGAATACGTGCGGCATATAGCATAAGTAATTCAGCTTTATCAGTCAAAGGCTCATTATCTAAACCATTTTTAATAATATTACGTAAAGCTTCAGCAATCGGCGTGCCCCCTGGCTCACGAGTGAATTGTACATCATCAATATGATGTTGATTCAAAATGCGAGCAACGATATTAATCGCCGTCGTTTTACCTGCGCCTTCAAGCCCTTCAATGGCAATAAATTTGCCTGTCATACTAAGTTCCTAAATTATTTATAATAAATCTGCATTTATATGCCATTATATTGTACGCCATTTTTGCTAATTATTTTAGACAGCATTATTAATAATTTCTTTTAGTTTTACAGTAAATATTATAATAACAACTATATTGTTAAACTTTCCGTTAATTGTAAACTATTTATAATAAAGAGAATATTAAACTTATAATTAATACAATAACAACCAACCAATAGATATTTAATGTAGCAATAAAAATCATTCAGAAAACCCATTGATTTTATTAAAGTTTTTATTTTGATTAAATTTCTATAAAATAAATGAAACATATAACAAATACAGCTTTACCTCTGTGGGTACAAGGAACACAGCTTCAGAGGCTTTCTGAGTTAATTTCTCAGCGGTTTATCCCTGTACCTACAGGGAACACACATTTTATAACGCAAACACCAACGGTTTTTATGATTCTAATATTAGTGAACCGCCGATAGATTCTATAGAAATCACTCAAGAATATCATTCTGAATTACTACAACAACAATATGCCGGTTTAGTTATACAACCTGATGTTTCTGGATATCCCGTGGCTGTAAAACGAGTATTAACAGCAACAGAGGTTACAGCAATAAATAAATCAAAAAAACAGCAATTAATTAATGACGCTAACGCTCACATAATATTGTTACAACGAGCTGTTAAATATAATAAAGCTACAGAGCCTGAAAAACAGTTATTAGAAAATTTAGAATTGTTTACGATTGATGTTGTACGCATTGATACAACAGATATTAACGTTATTTTCCCAGATTTGCCAAAAAGTAGTGCTGATGCACTACTTTAAATTTATAATGTAGATAAATTCATATCTATTTTTGCATTACACGCGTTTAAATATTTTAAAATCGTTTTTATGTTTGTGTTCAACGGAGCCCGTTCAATTCTGTTTATGTTAGACGGTGCAATATCTAAACGTTTTGCTAGCTCAGTTTGAGATAGTTTTGCTGTTTCTCTCGCTGTCAACAATAATTCACGTAATTTCCACTCGTCCTCTGCATCATCATATGCCGCACGCGCTACAGGATCTGCTAGCGCTATATCTTTGATTTCATTAAATGTTGTGCTGTGTTTTTTATTCATTTTCAATCATCTCCTTCAGTCGGATTCTCGCTATTTGCATTGCGCCAACTGGTGTTTTTTGTGTTTTTTTAACAAACGCATGTAAAATAAAAATCGTTTGCTCTTTTTGATAAACATAAATAGTTCTAGCTATATTATTACGCTCTAACGCTCTCAATTCAAACAACCCACCCCCCAACGATTTACTATGTGGCATTTGCATTTGTCCAAATTGTTCTAGTTTTTCAATCAATTTAATTGTTCGACCTATTAATTCTGCGGGTAAATCTAGAATTTCAGATTTAGCATCATCATGCGTTTTTATCGTAAACATTTAATCAATCTGTTTTGTTATTTTTAATAATTATATCAAATTTGATAAAAATATCAATGAAATTTCTATTGGTTTATCCCTGTACCTACAGGGAACACTTATTTCGTTCTCGTCGTCATTTTTTTGTGCTCGGTTTATCCCTGTACCTACAGGGAACACTTTCGCCATCATGAACGGGGATAACATCGAAATCGGTTTATCCCTGTACCTACAGGGAACACTTTCGCCATCATGAACGGGGATAACATCGAAATCGGTTTATCCCTGTACCTACAGGGAACACATTAAGTCGCTCTCGTGCTGTTTGATAGCGTTCGGTTTATCCCTGTACCTACAGGGAACACATCTACATTTCTTATTGGTATTTTTATAAATACGGTATATCCCTGTACATACAGGGAACACAAGCTATTTTGGGATTCCTCAAACTATCAGGGCGGTATATCCCTGTACATACAGGGAACACGGCGATACGATTCTAGTTGTGTAGCCGATATTCGGGTATATCCCTGTACATACAGGGAACACTTTCGAGCAAATATTTTAACAAATTGATTGATCGGTATATCCCTGTACATACAGGGAACACTCAAGCTGTCGGCGGCAAAACAAGCAGTCAGCACGGTATATCCCTGTACATACAGGGAACACCTCTTTAACGCGCGCTTTTATCTCGTCCGCCTCGGTATATCCCTGTACATACAGGGAACACGGCGAGCAAGTATACGCCCTTTTTTGTACCTACGGTATATCCCTGTACATACAGGGAACACATCAGTATTTTTTTATCCAGAGGCTTGGATTGCGGTATATCCCTGTACATACAGGGAACACAGTTTGATACAACACCAGCGATTAGCGCAAGACGGTATATCCCTGTACATACAGGGAACACGGCGATACGATTCTAGTTGTGTAGCCGATATTCCGGTATATCCCTGTACATACAGGGAACACGTGGCATTACCCTCAAAAAACATCAGAAAAAACGGTATATCCCTGTACATACAGGGAACACTTAACCAAGCCCCTGAATTTTGGGTGTTTTGTGGGTATATCCCTGTACATACAGGGAACACTGCTTGTGATTGAGTCCCAGCCGTCCATTCGACGGTATATCCCTGTACATACAGGGAACACCAACTGGCATTGCTCAACAGTCAAAATAATACCGGTATATCCCTGTACATACAGGGAACACATTTTTCTTCAAAATCAAATTTGCCACCAATTCGGTATATCCCTGTACATACAGGGAACACTTCTCGTATTACTAGGTTCCAAGACGAAATTGCGGTATATCCCTGTACATACAGGGAACACATAAGTGCAATGAATTGCCTTTAGTTATTGAGCGGTATATCCCTGTACATACAGGGAACACATACCCATCCAAGCCAACAGTAAAGGTGATTACGGTATATCCCTGTACATACAGGGAACACATTCAGACATGGGGCGGTTAACAATTGATGTCCGGTATATCCCTGTACATACAGGGAACACTTTTTTCTCCTTATTTGCTATATATTGATTTACGGTATATCCCTGTACATACAGGGAACACTTAAAATGCTGGGGTCTAATTTCGGTGTAAGACGGTATATCCCTGTACATACAGGGAACACTTTTCCATTAAATATCAAAGCCACATTAGTGGCGGTATATCCCTGTACATACAGGGAACACTCGATAAATGGTTGCCAGTACTCGCCAAACAGACGGTATATCCCTGTACATACAGGGAACACTCTAAATATAGATATTTGTTTTATTTAAACTTATATCTGCTATTAAATCCTACCAAATTTTTCTAATTTTTAAAGAAAATTAACTTATTGATTTTTAATAGGTAAAAATGATACTAAGCGTAGCCCATCAAGATCTACCGGAACTCTTCTATTTGTACCATAGGTTTGAAAATCAAATCCTGATTCAGTATTAGTTGCCCAAGCAAGGACAACATTACCGTCTTCTGCAAATTTAATAATTTGTTGCCATATCATTTCTCTTATCGGTCTTGATATATCACCAATATAAACCCCAGCCCTAATTTCAAGTAACCAAATGGCTAAACGGCCTCGTAATCGAGCTGGAACATTTTCAGTTACAACAACACACATACTCATTATTAGCGACGCCTAAAACCGCTATCGGCAAGAGATTGAGGTTCGGGAATAGCGGGGGGTTGAACATTGTCTGGATGCGGTGGCGGTTCAATGCCACCGGCTGACAAAACTTCTTCAATAAGAGGGATTAATGTTGCTAATGTTTTCTGGCTTCTAAAAATTTCGCGACACGCAATTCTAACTTCGCGATCAGGATCGCTCTTGTTCTTTGCGGCGATTTCGAAAGCTTTGGGAACGACAGTATCAAATTTAATAATATCAGCAATATCATAAACAAATGATAGTGGCTTGCCACTATGCACAAAGCCAATTGCTGGAGCATAGCCTGCTGCCAAGACAGCGGCTTCCGTAATGCCATATAAGCAAGAGGTGGCTGCACTTATACATTGATTAATGGTATCGCCTTTTTGCCAATCTTTGGGATCATACTTTCGCCCATGCCATTTTACGTTATAACGTTTAGCCAATAAAGAATAGGTTTCTCGCACTCGTGCGCCTTCAATTCCTCGTAATTGTTCAATCGAACGACGACTAGGTGCAAGTTCACCAAATCGCAATTCAAACATCTTTTTAACCACTTTTAAACGTAAATTATCATCTAAAGCCAATTTAGCTTGATAAAGCAGTTTGTCAGATCTTGCTCCACCGGGTTGACCTGATGAATACATTCTTACGCCAGCTTCACCAACCCAAACTAGCAAGGTTCCGACCGTTGCTGCTAACTTGACTGCGGCATGTGAAACGCGAGTTCCAGGCTCAAGCATTATGCATGCTATAGAGCCTACTGGAATATGTGTTCTAATACCTGTTTGATCGATTAATACAAATGCCCCATCTAAAACATCAATTTGTCCATATTGTAAAAAAATCATTGAGGTTCTATTTTTTAAAGGAATAGGATTAAGAGGAACATAAACCATAGCACCCCATCCTATTGATAATGTTTTATCAAAAATAAGCCACAACCAAATCCTTTACTTTTACCAATACCTCGATAAATTGTGTTCAAAAACAATTCTGTATCCGTCACCGTTAACACCCCTTGATAATCAACGGTGCTATAAGTAATCGGTTTAAGATCATTTCTTTTACTAAATTGCTGTTGGTTATAACTGGTTACCGTGCAATTTACTTGTTGATCATCCGTTGTTAATAATGAAAATCCTCTGGTTTCACTCTGTTTTATTAACCAGTTGATTGCTGCATCATGTTGTCGGATTTTTATCTCTTTTGAGCTTAAACCTTGTTGTTTTGCTAGATATTTAGCATTCATCATTACATCACTACGTTTACCATTTTTAAATACCACAGGATTAGCTCGTAAGGAAAAAATCAATCTCATTCCAACAGTTAATTTGGGTTGATATGGTTTAGTTTCTATTGAAAATAGATCATGATTTGAAAGTGGCTCGGTTTCCGATAATAAATAGTATTGATAACCTTTACCTATTTGTTCCTCATGGAATAAAAAGGCGCGTTTATCTTGATTAGGGAAGAGTTGCCATAACCATTGATGAATTGCATAAGGCCCCGAATTTTGCATTTTCTGATGTAAAACATCATGAAGCCGATTCAGTTTTAAAGTAACTCGAGAAAAATACATCTATTCACTCCCTTTCAAATGGCCTGAAAATTGCTGACGGTTAATAAATTGCCATCGATGACGATTTATTGGTTGATCTTGTCGGCACTGAATTTTAATGACATCAAATCGATCTTCTTGATTGTTCTGTTCCCAATAATATTCATCCGCAGTGCCTTGTAATAATTTATTGATAACAGGATCTTGACGATGGCAATCTTGGTAATGTTTATCGGCAAAAATAAAAGCATCGCTCAATGTGCCTTGGCACAAGATAGGCGATAATGGCAGTGATAATGGTGAGTTTTTTCTGCCTGCATATAATGGAAAAACGGGCTTAAGTAATGCTTGTTGTATTTGCTCTAAACGATAGGGCGCCTTGTCGGTTTCAGACATGACAATTTGATAATAAACGTCATTATAATATTCACGCTGTGATAATAAGGTTTCTAGCTCAAGAGGGCTTTTTCGTATTTCGTCAAAACGGGTATGCCATACTTGCTTTTTGTTCGCTTTAGGTGCTTGTACCGTTTGAAAATCTCTAAACCAACTATTACTAGCAATAAAAGGACGAATAGCAAAATGATAATACAAATTAAAGTTATCAATTTGTTTATCATCACGCCTTATACCAAGTGCGGCAGCCACTATTCCTAATAAAGCCGAACGTGAAGGGATGATATTGCTGTGGCGAACTTCACCAACAGCCGGTTCGCCCCATGAGGTAAAAGGGGCATAAATCTGAAAAATAAGATGGTTTATCATCTTGTCCGCTCTCCTATTTTTGCGCAACAAAATCTAATGCAGCACTCAGTGTTCCTTCTCCTGTTTCACTGTTGAGAATATAGCCGCTATCGGCACATTGCCCATAAACTTTATCAAATTTATCACGTTGCTCTTCTAAACGAGTAATCGCATCATTCACCATATCTTGGCCACGAATTGGGTTAAAATAGGCCACAGCTAAAGAGCGTGGTTGTTGGGAGCCTTTCTCTATTAATAGATAAGAGGTATATGCTCTTGAGGCAAAACTGTTTTGCATACCAGTTGGAGCCACTTTTGTTGCCGATTCGGTTAAAGCTTTTAAGGTTTTTTCTACTAATGCTTCATCACCATTTAAATTCTCTAGTAGTAAATCACGGCTGATACAAACATAGGTGTAAAATAGTGCTGAAGCAAATCCTCGCTCACCCAGATGAGCAGAACCAGCATCAACATCGTTATTATTTAAATCATCAACAGCAGTAAAGAAATCATCTTCTATCGTAACCGTACTTACACCTAATGCATGAGAAACTTGGCACGCGGCTTCAATATTAAATGCTGGGCTATCTGCTAACATTCGTCCAAATAATGCCACATCAACACTACTATTCTCTTTACGCAGTAATTTCACTTCATCATCGCTAGGTTCACGTTTTTCACTAATCAATAATTCCACTAATTGCTTGATTGCTTGTTGCTCATTACTGCTAATATGCACCAATTGTTCAATCTCTAAATTAGTTAATGGATCTTTAGGTGATTTTTCATTTTTTACTTTACCAAACTGGCTTGCTATTTTGATGGTACTGTCTTTGGCTATTTTTTCAGAAATACCACTCTCAATCATTGGCGTATATACCCAATCTCGCGCAAAACGACGTGAACGAACACCAATATGATCGCTTAGTGATTGATAAAAAAAGTCCGAGGTTCGCCAAGCTCGCTTTAAACTTTGTGATGAAATACGTAAACGATCGGTGTTGCCCATTTTGGCTGTTTTTGGTCGCCCTAAATCATCACGGTTTAAATTTGAAGGCGCATAAGCAGTTAATAAGTGTAATTGAATAAATGTAGTCATGATGATTATTCCTTAGAATTATTTTTTGTTGAAGAATAGTCCATTGCCCAACGAACAGAAAGGCGTTCAAACGGATTAGTTTTGGCTGATGAATTATGCTTATACTCTCGCTCATACCACTCTTGCATCCATAAAAAGATGCCATCGGCAAGTGAAATAAGGTTAACACCTTTTTCGCCACGTATTTTTACCGCACGAATTAAGCGACGACAAAATTCTTCAGGGTTTTGGCTTGCTAAAAGTTGTTGAAACCGTAGAGAAGATAAGTAGTTACGTTCACTGCCTTTTACTTTTTCACTTAATTGTGCGGCAAATGGGGCTTTGTCATTATTAGCTTGAGCAAAAACAGCGGCATTGACAAATATCTGTAATGCTTGATACTGAACATCCGTTTGCGCCAATTTACTATCGTTATGAATAAGCGCTTTAGCTAAAATCGTATAGCCTTCTTGCAAGATTATAAATTCAGATAGTGCATTCCGACGTAATTCAGCTCGCAATTTACGTCCATTGTAGTTAATACCATTAAATTTATGTTGCCTTAGCTGCAACATAGAAAACCACTCATCGATGATCTTTTTATGGTTATCATTTAAGATCATCAGCTTTTTTTGGATAGTGCCTGACATGTTGTTCTCCCCCACATGCAATCAAGACGATTTGTTATTTTTAATCTTTTTGATATTTCTCAATTTATTAAAATCTTTAATTAAGTTTTCTCTTGCGGTGATTTTTTCAGAGCTAATCATTAGTTGATCTGGGTCAGCAAAAGCAGCTTTATCATAAATTTGTGTGATATATTTCAATAAGGTATTGGTCCAATCGAATAACAAAGGAAAGCGACCATTTGGGTTGTCTTTCTCTTCAATCAATTGTTTAATATATTGATAAAAAGGCGTTTCAGTCTCCTTCCAATAAGCGATATCAACGGTGCTTGATTGCTTGTTAATACTACTCATCGCTTTACGGAGTATTGGCAAGGTATCTTTGCTGAAATCTAGCGCAAGTGTTATTAGTTCTTTAATATCGCTATCCAAATCATCAAATATTGCATAAACAGGGAAAGTATGTTCATACCAACAACGAGCCTTCATATTGTCAAAATCATAGCCAAAACACCAAAGATGATATTTTTCTGAAGCTCTCAATCCACGCGAATAATGAACTGCAACTAATCTGGCTGACTGAGTTTCGTCATTGGTACTGACCATACCTAACCAATCACGATAAATTAATCCTCCCGGTTGGCCTTTAATCGCAATCGGTTCCCCCGTTTTACTGTCGGTCCGATAAGGCGATAACGGATGTCGCCAATTTTTATATTGAACACCGTAATTTTTTGTTTGATACTGACTAATAAGTTCGGACGATTTTTCACCACAAAGGTCACAATTGCCTTGCGTGGTATTTTCAAAATCAAGCTCAATGCGGCGAGGCATCCCCCAATATGCTTGACAGCAATTAGCTTGCTCAGGGAATACACTTAAATTTTTGGGTGGTTCGCTAGTTACTGTTTTGTTTAACCACGGGAAGACGGTTTCATCATAATGTTGAGGTTTTTCGTCATCATCAAGAGGCATCACATTTAGCCATAACTTTTTCCATAATGGCGTTGATGTATCGAGTGCAGGCATCATTAAAGTGGTAATCGGCCCACCGCCTCGCAAACTAACGCGATGCCCTTGTCCTCCCGATGGCGCATTAGTTTGTAAAGTAAACAGTGCCATAACGGCACAATGTGGGCAGATCGCTTTGACAAAATCACGTTTGATAAAATGGTCAGTATTTTTCTTTAATGCGTTTTCACCCGGTGCTTCAACCAATAAGCCCGATATTGGTACTTTATTACCATCTAATGGCGTAAAATCTTGCATAAATGCCGGTTTATGTTCACCAAATTGCATGGCCTGTTTAGCTGGTTTGAATGCTTCATCTAATTGTGATTGAGTAATACCTTCATGCCAATATTCTAACCATTCATCATTATCTTCAGGAGAAAAAGTGGTTTGTAGCAAACCGATAAGAAATTGGTATGCAGCACCTTGGAAGTCAGGTCTAAAATAGGCCAAATCGGAGATGGTTTCGTCAGCAATTTGGCTAGGCTTAATTTTACTTATTTGACCATTAAAATGTCTCACGGGGAGCCATTCTTCGTCTAAAAGAGATAAACAGAACAAAACTCACTCCTTTTATTGATAATAAGCAATACATTATACCGCTTATCTTTTTTGTTTTAAATCCAAAATTTAATGAAGTTGTTTTCTACAGTTAAGTAATAATATGTAGTTACTATTAAATTAACACACAAATTCTACAACAACAATAATTTTTACAAAGACAGTTAGCAATAATGCACATTCAAGTATGGCATATTATAAATATAAAACACCTTTAGTTATATGTTACAATTAGCTATCTGAATAATCGTTCCTTATATTAATAGGGATAAACCAACAGTTAGCAATAATTGCGATCCGTTCCCCACATTCGTGGGGATTTTTATTTTATCGCTAGTGAGTTAAGCGGGAGTTATTAGTCTAACGAAAATTAACCTAAAAAAATGTGATCTTAGCTTCTTTTTTAAAAAACTTACTTGTTTGAACTTGGTTGGAAATTGACCATGAAAATAATATATCGATTAAACCAACGCACTTTCTGCCTAGGCTATTACATGAAAAACCGATATCATGCATGACTTTAATTTGACTGCTTCAATGGCTTAGTGTTTATAATATTGCATAAAATACTAACCACTCGAAACATCAATTACATAATAATGTTACACACATTGAGAAATGTTATGATTAAAAAAAATAATGATCTAGATAACAGCAACAGTCCATCTGAGCGCCTTGATTCACCTAAAGAACAGTCTTCAATTCTGTCAATCCTTAATAAATTAGTTCCCTTTTCAATGATTTGGGTCAGTTTAGTTTTAATGTTTGGTGTTATTTGTATGTACACCAATGCCATGGGACAAGACGAATTTTATCGCTTTATCTTCTTTTTACGTAGTCCTTTTGCTATTGTGCTCAATAGCATTGCATTGTTGGTTGCTATTTTTCATTCAATCTGTTGGTTTAATTCCATTCCTAAAACGATATTTTTATATCGTACTGCTAAAAAATCACAAGCTTATTTAATTATTATAGGGTTGTGGATAGCAACAATTTTTGTGTCAGCCTATTTGCTGTTATTTATCTTAAGATAAGTGGTATTTAATCAATGAAAAATCAAGAAATCCAAGCTAGAAGCACCAATGGAAAAGTTGTAAAAGGGCTATTTGCGCTAGGGGGTACATGGGCGGCTGTTTTTTATCCCATTGTGCTAATAATTATGATATTTATCATCCCTTTTGGTGATGCAGCAACACGTTCTTATATTCTTAAAATAGCCAATACGGAATTTGGCAAGATCTTTTTATTTTTGATGATTTCACTACCTATCTGGTGTGGATTACAACAAATTTTAACCATTTTGCATAAGTATAATATTCACCCAAAACGCGAAAAACTACTTACTTTTAGTTTAGCATTGGCATGGACAGTTCATGCCATTTATGTCTTATTTATTCGGATATAGCAAGCATTTGAAAATTGCGACAAAATAAAAAGCGTTATTAATCAATTAACGCTTTTTTTATTTTTGGAAACTAATAATAAGTAATTTCGCGAATAATATTAGTTTGTTTGTTATTTTTAGATTTTTTGGCTGTAAGCCAATCGTTTTTTTCATTAAATGTTAAAAATTGAGTGACATAATGTGCTAATTCTTTACCAGCAGATAGATAAGATGTTTCTATAGTTGTAAAACGATGAAGGTTGTTATCATACTGATACAAAAAATCACTCTCGTTTTGCATATTATTACTAAATTGATAGCGCACTTTCGCTAATTGGTGTGTTTGGTATTCAAATGTGTAGGTTGAAGCTCCTTTTTGCTCTTTCCCTGTATATTTGCCATTCTCATCAACTTCTTTGAGTTGCCATTGGACATTTTTATTGATAAGGCAATTATTACTATCGTAAACATAGTTATCGGTTTCAAAAAAAATGAAATCAACCGCTTTTTTAGTCTGTTGTGATACAATAATTTTACCTTGTTCATCAGTATTAAATTGGATAATGCTATTGGTTTTATCTTCGACATCTTCAATAATATTTTCCCAACCCGATTTATTTTTTTGTAGGTGTTCAGAATAGATTCGAACGTTTTTATCTAAATAAAGATCATAATGGCTTTTTATTATTTCTCCGTTAGTATCATATTCTAATGCATGTTTAGCGTTCGTACTGTTAGTTTCAGTAGTTAATTTAGTGGTTAATGTTCTCACCTCGTGTTTAATGCCTTGTACAGGGGAATCAATATAATCAAGGATCTGAAAAATATAGTTATTGGCATTCGCTGTATTTTGAGTAGGATTATCACTACAAGTTAGCGCCATGGCGTCTATTGATGTGAGTGATAAACAGAGTGTTAATAAAAAAAATCGTATTTGTTTTTGCATCGTGTTCCTGCTGAATAATTTATTGTATGCTTTTACCTTTTGCCCATTAATAATGCATCATCCCAATTCACTTTTTTACCTTGTTTTTTACTTGATTGGCTGTCATCTTGATGAGTAAATTTTTCTTCTTTGTTTTCATCTATCAACGTGTTACTCGCTCTACGAGGTGGTTTATCTAAAAAAGAAAGTAACTCTTTGGTGTATTCTTCTTCAGGAGAATAGAAAATCTTTTCTCGTGAGCCTTGCTCTATAATTCTACCCTCTTTCATAACAACAACTTGATGACACATTGAGTAAACCAGCGCTAAGTCATGGCTAATAAACAGGTAACTGAGCTGATGTTTTTCTTGCAATGATTTCAGTAAATTAATAATTTGTTTTTGAATTGTATGATCTAAAGATGAAGTTGGCTCATCTAAAATTAACAATTCTGGCTTTAAAATTAAAGCTCTAGCAATAGCTATTCGTTGGCGCTGCCCACCAGAAAACTCTGTTGGATAGCGATAACGCATATCGGGATCTAGACCCACTTCTTGCATAATATCAATAACGGCCTGCTCACGTTGTTTCTTACTTTGTTTTTTGTGCGTCATTAATCCTTCACTAATAATCTGTTCAATATTAAAACGAGGATTAAGTGACGAAAACGGATCTTGGAATACCACTTGGATACGACTTCGGAATGGCAATAATTTTTTGCCAGTTAGATTTTGTATCGGATGGCTATCAAATACAATATTACCTTGTGATTTAATCAACCGCAAAATAGCTAGTGCCGTTGTGCTTTTACCGGAGCCCGATTCACCCACAATACCGACCGTCTCGCCTTGATGTACAGCAAAACCAACATTATTGACAATTTTCTTTTTAGTTTTTTGAAAAAATCCCTTTCTAGCGATTACCTCAACATCCAAATGGTTAACATTAAGCAGTATTCCTGGCGTATTAGGCAATGGCGCAGGATCGCCACTCGGTGCTGAATTTAATAAGGTACGAGTATATTCATGTTCAGGACGTAAAAAAATGCGTTGCCTATTATTATACTCAACGATTTTCCCTTGCTGCATAACAGCAACTTTATCCGCCAGTTTTTTGACAATGCCAAGATTGTGTGAAATAAATAATAGACTCATATTTAATTCATTTTTTAACTCTTTAAGCAAGCGAATAATTTGTGCTTGTACCGATACATCTAGGGCCGTAGTTGGCTCATCGGCAATTAACAATTTGGGATGAGTTAAAATGGCCATGGCAATCATAACTCGTTGCCGTTCTCCGCCCGACAGTTGATGAGGGTAAGAGGATAATTTACTTTTTGGATCTTTAATGCCCACCCGATCAAGATATTGCAAAATTTCATTACGTGCGACATTTCGGCGCATGCCTCGATGTAATGACAGCACTTCATAAAGCTGTTTTTCAACCGTGTGTAGTGGATTAAGTGACACCATCGGTTCTTGGAAGATCATGCTAATTTGATTACCACGCACACTTTGCAGTGTTTTGTCTGTCGCATGTAATAACGATTTTTCTTCAAACAAAATATCCCCTGTGGGATAAGTCACTTGATCTTTACACAGTAAACGTAAAATAGACAACGCGGTTACACTTTTTCCCGAACCAGATTCACCAACTAAGGCTAATGTTTCTTGTTCATGGATATCAAAACTAACATTGCTTACTACTTGGGATTCAGCTTGAATGTTACGTTTAAAAGCGATACTTAAATCCTGAACGGATAATAAAGGAGAACTCATCGATACACTCCTTTGTTTGGATCAAATGCATCCCTGACTGCCTCACCAATAAAAATAAGCAGCGAAAGCAAAGTTGCAATGATTAAAAATGAACTAATCCCAAGCCAAGGTGCTTGCAAATTATTTTTACCTTGTAGCAATAAACGACCAAGAGACGGCGAATCAATAGGCAAACCAAAACCCAAAAAATCTAGCGACGTTAAGGTGGTAATTGATCCACAAAGAATAAATGGTAAAAAGGTTAATGTTGCCACCATCGCATTAGGTAATATGTGACGGAACATAATTTTAATGTCACTAACCCCCATAGCTTTAGCTGCACGAATATAATCAAAATTGCGGGTACGCAAAAATTCAGTACGTACAATTCCCGCCAATCCCATCCAACCAAATAAAACGGTAATACCAAGCAACCACCAAAAATTAAGCGGTAAAATACTAGCTAATAGAATAATCACAAATAATCCAGGTAAACCACACCAAATTTCAATAAATCGCTGACCTATCAGATCAACGATACCACCATAATAACCTTGAATCGCACCAATAATAACACCAATGACAGAAGTAAATACTGTCAAAAAAATGGCAAAAAACATTGAGAGACGAAAACCATACAAGATATTGGCAAACACATCAAAACCCGCATCAGTAGTGCCTAACCAATGTGATGATGAGGGCGGCGTTGGAAAGGTATTTGCCGTATCATAAATTAATGTACTATAGCTATAGCGAAATGGTGCCCATAAAATCCAACCATTAGCTTCTATTTTCTTTTGTACAACAGGATCAAGATAATTGGCTTGTGTTTCTAATTGACCACCAAACTGTGTTTCTGGATAAAAATGAAAAATCGGTGAATAGTAATTATCCTGATATTTAATAAAAATAGGTCTATCGTTAGTAATAAAATCAGCAAATAAACTAACCACAAGCAAAATTGAAAATAACCAGAGTGAATAATAACCACGGCGATTATGTTTAAACCGTTGCCAACGTTGCTGATTAATAGAATAGTTTTTGGTCATTATTTGTGTGCCTCAAAGTCAATGCGTGGATCAATCATCATATAAGATAAATCCGATAAGAGTTGAGTGATGAGCCCTATTAATGTAAAAATATACAAAGAACCAAAAATGACAGGATAGTCACGTTGAATAATAGCTTCATAACCCAATAAACCAAGTCCATTGAGCGAAAAGATAATTTCAATGAGTAACGACCCAGTAAATAGAATACCAACAAAAGCAGCAGGAAAGCCCGATACAATCAGTAACGTTGCATTACGAAAAACATGTTTATATATAATTTTTCGTTCACTTAAACCTTTAGCTCGTGCAGTAATGACATATTGTTTACGAATTTCATCTAAAAATGAGTTTTTAGTCAGCATGGTGAGCGAAGCAAAACCACCAATGACCATTGCAATGGTGGGCAAGCAAATATGCCATGCGTAGTCTTTCACTTTGCCCCAAAAATCAAGTTGTTCAAAATGATTTGAAATAAGCCCTCGTAGAGGGAAAATATCCCAATAACTACCACCAGCAAACACCACGATTAGCAATACAGCTAATAAGAAAGGAGGTATAGCATAACCAATAATAATTAGTGTGCTTGTCCAAAAGTCAAATATAGAACCCTCTTTCACCGCTTTACGAATGCCTAAAGGGATTGAAATTAGGTAAACAATTAGTGTGCTCCACAGCCCCAACGAAATCGAAACAGGTAAGCTTTTAACAATTAACCCTAATACCGATTCACTTTTAAAAAAACTATTGCCAAAATCGAATAAAATATACTTTTTGAGCGTTTCAATATAACGTTCAAATATTGGTTTATCAAAACCATACTGTTTTTCAATCATTGCGACAATTTGTGGATCGAGCCCGCGTGATCCTCGATAGCTAGATTCATTCTTATACTGTTCAATTGATGTCGATGAACTAATGCTTCCGGGCAATAGTCCTTGTCCTGCTTGCGATCCATTTTCAATCATAGCAAGCGCCTGATCGACAGGCCCACCAGGGGCTACTTGCACAATAAAAAAATTGATAGTTAAAATCACAAATAATGTTGGAATAATCAATAGAAGTCGACGAATAAGATAATTGAGCATATTAATGTTTCCGATTTTTAGGCAGGCTAGCTGCTTTGTTAGCATCATACCACCAGCTATCAACACCTATTGCATAAGTCGGTTGTATGGCTGGTTGCCCAAATTTGTTCCAGTATGCATAATACGTTTTGCTGTTATACCACATTGGAATCATGGGGTACTCTTGCGTTAGAATTCGGTCAAGAGCTCGCCCTAGAGGGATTAATGCTTCTTGATTATCTACATTTTTGGTAATTTCAGCAATAATGCCATCAATCGCCTTGTTATGCAAACCCGATGCGTTCCACGATGAATTAAGATACTCGCTCCCCCAAAGTATCTGCAAATTAGAGTTTGGGTAATTGACGGCATAATAATCACGAGCAACCATATCATAATCACGCTCACGAACACGGCGTAATTGTTGTGCTGAATCTAATAAGGTAATTTTCATGGTGATCCCTAAGCGCGCTAAATTTTGTTGGAAGGGAATTGCATACTTAATATCACTACCAAGATAACTAATCAGTTCAAATTCAAAAGGTTGCTGTGTTTTAGTGTTAATCAGTTTACCTTTTTTAATTACCCATCCAGCTTGTTTTAGTAATTCAGCAGCTATTAATAAATTATCACGATTAAAACCCAATCCATCACTTTTAGGTACATAATAAGCATTACCAAAAGCACGCTTTGGAATAATATCTTTATAAGCATTTAACCATTTTAGCTCTTGTTCGCTAGGCTTGCCGATTGCTGCATAGATTGTGTTTTCAAAAAAACTATAAGGCCTTTTGTAACTGTCATAATAAAATGCATGATTTAACCATTCAAAATCAAATGCCAGTGTGATTGCTTCACGCACTTTAACATCGTGAAACAGATCTTTTTGCAAATTAAACGCTAACCACTTAGTATCAGTTGCCGTTTGAACGGGTTTTTCTTGTTTAACAATGTGGTTAGCATCAAAATATTTTCCTTGATATTGAGTAAACCAGTTTTTAGGTTGATCTTCAGCTCGTAAATCATATTCACCTGCTTTAAAGGCCTCTAACGAGATATTATCATCCATATAATAGTCAATTCGTTTTTCGTCAAAATTATCTAACCCTTTATTAATCGGCAAATTACGTGCCCAATAATTGGGATTACGTCGATAAACAACATATTGCCCTAATTTATATTCGCTAATATAGTAAGGACCACTACCAATTGGTGGGGTGTTTAAAGGTTCAGCAAGATCATGATTCTGCCAAAAATGTTTTGGCATAACTCGCATACCACCGACAAATGAAAATAATTTTTCACGATCAGAATTAGGGATATCAACACGCAAACGATAATTATCTATCACTTTAACGGTAATGCCTTTATTATAAACACGATATTGAGGCACACCTTCGGTCATAAATTTGTGAAAAGTAAACGCAACATCCTGTGCAGTAATTGGCTGATCATCTTGAAAACGAGCATTTGGGTTAATTGAAACTTCAGCCCAGCGATAACTATCAGAATAAGTTATTGAAGTAGCAATAAGTGGATAAAAACTGGTAATATCATCGGCAGTATTGGTAAAAAGTGTGTCATATAACGATCCCGAACTCCGCTCAGGAGCTCCTCGGCTAGCAAAACGATTAAAATTATCAAAAGAGCCAACTTCAGCTAGCTTAATCGCACCACCTTTGGGTGCATTTGGATTGACATAATCAAGATGTTGAAAATTAGCTGAATATTTAGGTTGACCTGAAAGTGAAAAAATCGTTTTATGATAAATTTTTTCAGTTATTTGGCTAGGACCAACAATATCAATTGGTTTATCCCCAGATAATTGAACTGGGACATTAACATCCTTGTTTAACTCAGTTTGAGGCTCTCGTTGTTCTTCATCGGCAAAAGCAGGCGCAGAACAAATAACTAGACTAGTTAGGCAACTCAAGATGAATAATGTTTTTATAGGTTGTTTAATTCGAATAATCATCCCAATTCCATTAGTAATTTATTTAACAATAGCGTATTTATGCTACTTTTTTATTTTTAACATATCTAAACCATTTAAGGTGATAACACTCCCCCTCAACTTAGGCTGTCTATTTTGCCAAACTTCAACTAAATGAGCAAAACCTAATTAATAAAGTTGATATAAAATGATAATGTTAGGTAAAAAGATACCTTTATTTTTACATAAAACAAGTTATATTAAATCAATTATTAAAGAATAAACATCATAAAAAAAGACAAACGTAATGAAGGGATAAAATCAATGACTGAATCGTTTTATCAATATTGGGGAAAATGTCGACAAAGGGACAATAGCGATGATAGCGATGATTATCACCTACTGGCTTATCACAATTTAGATGTCGCTGCTTGTGGATACCATATTGTTAAAAAGAATTATTTTTATTCTGCTGAATTATTTGAGCAACTTGGCTTCTCATCAGATGAGATGGAAAACGCAGCCCTTTGGTTTGCCTATTTTTTAGCTTGGCATGATATTGGTAAATTTGCTAATGGGTTCCAGCAATTATTCAAGCATAATAATCCCAAGCTCGTCGCCGCCGATCCAGCAAAAAGTTACACTACCCGACATGATTCGCTTGGTCACTGGTTATGGCAGAACTATTTAATTGAAAAACCAGAAATACAGCTAGAATCATACAATTATAATATAAAACAAGTATATAATATCTGGTTATTAATCATGACAGGCCACCATGGTAAACCGCCTATATTGGATGCCAATGGTAACTTATCATTTAACGCACAAGATAAACAAGCTTCATTAGATTATATTAAAGCAATTAATCAACTGTTTATTGTGGATAATAATTTAGCCAGTTACCACACCCGCTTTTTTGACAAAACATTCCGTAAAAATCTTAACAAACTAAGTTGGCTATTAGCGGCAATAACCGTTATTAGTGATTGGTTAGGTTCCAACCAACAATTTTTTCCTTTTTCTTCAAATGTGATGGAATTGTCAGAATATTGGTTAAACTACGCTCTAGTTAGGGCTGAAAAAGCCGTAGCGGCTTTACCTCAACAATCCCCTATTATGCCTTTCAATGGTATCCAAAATTTATTTCCATTTATTGAAAAACCAACCCCCTTACAACAACAAGCATTATCTTGCCAACTATCAGATAATGACCCAGAGTTATTTATTATGGAAGATGTTACTGGAGCGGGTAAAACAGAAGCTTCAATGATTTTGGCACATCGATTAATGGCAGCAGGGAAAGCACAAGGGATTTATATTGGCTTACCAACTCAAGCTACCGCAAATGCAATATATCAACGCACAGCACAGGTATATGGGCAATTATATCGATCTAACAGCCATCCATCGCTTGTTCTAGCTCATGGTGCAAGTTATATGAATCCCAATTTTACCCAAACAGTCATTAATTTGGATAATCTTAGTCAACCCAAATACCTCACAAATGAAAATTCCGCGAGTAACGAGTGTAATGAGTGGTTTGTTGACACACGAAAAAAATCATTGCTTGCTGAAGTTGGAGTTGGAACGCTAGATCAAGCTTTAATGGCAGTTATGCCGTTTAAACATCAATCGTTGCGGCTATTAGGACTACGACATAAATTACTGATTTTAGATGAAGTTCATGCTTATGATAGTTATATGGCGAAATTATTAGAATCACTGTTACAGTATCATGCTTCACAAGGCGGGAGTGCGATTATACTTACCGCAACTTTACCCTTTTTTCTACGTGAAAAATTACTTAATGCTTTTTATAAAGGATTAAATTCAAATCAATCGCCTTTAACGCTAAATTCAGATTTACCTTTTCCTTTATTGACAAAACTCAATCAACAAGGCTTAGTCGAACAAGCAATAGAGACAAGAGATGAAGTAAAGCGGCAAGTTGATATTAACTGGATTGATAGTATTGATTCTGGTATAGAAAAAATTAAGATTGCTATCCAGCAAGGGAAAATTATTTGCTGGATAAAAAACAGTGTGGCTGACGCAATTAGTTTATATCAACAACTACAGCAAGAGTTGAATATTGATAGTAAACAAATCTTGCTATTTCATAGTCGCTTTGCATATTGTGATCGCTTGGATATCGAACAAAAAACGTTAGCATGGGCAGGAAAAACCTCAAATCATGCAATTCGCTCAGGAAAGATCATCATTGCAACTCAAGTCATTGAGCAATCATTAGATCTCGATTTTGACGAAATGATTAGTGATATTGCCCCAATTGATTTATTGATACAACGTGCAGGTCGTTTACAACGACATGTACGAGATAAACAAGGAAATATCAAACTATCCACAAACCAAAATCAACCTTGCGATGATCGAGATAAACCAATATTAACGATATTTGCGCCAACTTGGAATGACAATCCAACCGAAGATTGGCTAGATTACCCAGAATTTGGCAATACTAAGTATGTTTACGCTAATCATGCTTATTTATGGTTCACGCAACGAATCTTACGTCAAAAAGGCGCCATAAAAATGCCCGAAGATGCCAGATTACTCATTGAATCAGTTTATCATAGCGATCTTGAACCACCAAAAGGTTTACAAGCGGTTTTTTATAAAGAATTAGGACAACAACTTGGGCAAAGTTCACAAGCTAAAAGTATGATATTGAATTTTAAAAATTGTTATAGCCGAGCGCAATTCAATGCTGAATGGGATCATGAAATTGAAGTATCTACCCGTTTATCAAGAGATAATATTGATCTTTATTTAGCTTATCAGCAAGATGATAAAATCGTTCCTTACTGTAGTAGTAGTGAATATGCTTGGGAACAAAGCCATCTTACAATTAGTGTATCAAAATGGAATAGAATAAAAAGTGCAATTCCACAACTAGAACAGCACCATCTAGAAAAATTAAGGCAAAAGATACATAGGCCTAATGCAATAATTGTTTTAATTGAAAAGGAAAAAGTATCTTGTTTTTACACTAAAGAATTAGGCTTTTATCTCAATTAATTAATGCGGTAGATTAATCATATTTGATTAACCAAAGCTAAAATATTTTGGATGGTAGTTTTTGCTTGGTGGCTATTTTTCCAACATGATGATCCAGTTAACAAAGTGCCTTTGTTTAATATTTCATCCAATGTGGTATTACGTAGTTTTTCAAAAGAATCTAATTCCATTTGTTGCAATCTTTCAATAATTTTATCACCAACAAATTTTAGTTCTAAAATTGCTAGGTTTGGTATGCTTTAAAGAATGTTACCATTTATTAAATTGGTGGAGCCAAGGGGGATCGAACCCCTGACCTCAACGCTGCCAGCGTTGCGCTCTCCCAGCTGAGCTATGGCCCCAAAAGAAAGGGATAAAACTATGGCTAATAATATGCAACTAAATGGTAGGTGTCAATCAATTTGGTATCATTTGTTTTAAAAATAGTCTAATGAAACTCTGCCAATTAATGGCAGAGTTTAAACAATTAGCGTAATATTGAAGGTTGATCAGCTCCTTCTGCTTCAATTTTTGGTGGCATAAAGTGTTCTCTTTTTACGCCTAATTTAAGTGACATATAAGCCGCCACATAAATTGATGAGATGGTTCCAAGCACAATACCCACCCCTAATGTTTCAGAAAATCCTTTTAACATTGAACCGCCAAAGATATATAGAATAATCACCACCACAAGCGTTGTCCCTGATGTCATTAAAGTACGATGCAACGTTTGCGTTAATGAGATATTAATTACATCATAAGGTTCTGCACGGCGTATCTTTCTAAAATTTTCACGAATTCTATCAAAGACAACAATAGTATCGTTGAGCGAATAACCAATAATGGATAACATTGCAGCAATAATCGTTAAATCTAATTCTCGTTCAAATAGTGATAGATAACCTGCAGTAATGACGACATCATGTGCTAAAGCAACAACCGCTCCAGTACCAAATCGCCACTCAAAACGGAATGCAATATAGATTAAAATACAAACTAATGCAGCACAGATTGCCAAAATACCATCTTGAGCAAGTTCAGCGCCAACAGTTGGACCTACAAATTCAATACGTTTGATTTGAGCATCTGCATCAATATCTTTATGTATTAAATTGGAAATCTTTGTACCTAGCGCATTATCAATAGCCGATGAGGTATTGTCTTCTTGCTTAGCCGAAGGTAACCGAATGATGATATCTTTACTACTACCGTAATATTGCACTATCGGCTCATGATAGCCTGCATCGCGTAAACTATTACGAATATCATCAAGATTAACATTTTTTGTTACGGTAAGCTCGACTGTTGTTCCGCCAGTGAAGTCTTGTCCTAGATTGAATCCTTTAACAAAAATAACGACAAAAGACGCTACAACTAAGAGCATAGAAATAACAAAAGCAACGAAGCCAAATTTTAAAAAGTCGAGGACTCTGCGACCATGATTTAATTCTCTAACATCATGATTTTCTTTTTTATTAATAATCACAATAAACCTCTAAATTGATAACTTATTAACGCGACGACCGCCATAAATAAGATTGGCTAATGCGCGAGTACCAACAATCGATGTAAACATTGATGTAACGATACCGATACCTAACGTAATAGCAAAGCCTTTAATTGAACCAGTACCAACTGCATAAAGAATAACCGCAGTAATTAAAGTAGTAAGATTGGCATCAAAAATACTGCTCCAAGCTCCTGCATATCCTTCATTAATTGCATGTTGCACACTTCTACCATTACTCAGCTCTTCTTTTATTCTTTCGTTAATCAGTACATTAGCATCAACAGCCATACCTACGGTCAATACAATACCAGCAATACCCGGCATACTTAGCGTTGCCCCAGGAAGTAAAGACATTGCACCAACAATTAAAATTAAGTTTGCAACTAATGCAAGGCTAGCAAACACACCAAATAGGCGATACATTACTAACATAAAAATAACTGAAACCGCCAAACCCCATACACAAGATTCTAAGCCTTGGGTGATATTTTCTTGCCCCATGGATGGCCCAACAGTTCGTTCCTCAATAATTTGGATCGGTGCAATTAATGCCCCTGCACGTAATAATAGTGATAAATTTTTAGCTTCATCAATACTACCTATACCCGTTACTTGGAAACGATCACTAAAAATACCTTGAATAGTCGCGACGTTAATAACTCGTTCTTGTTTTTCAAGAATCGGCTTGTCGTTTTCATCGCGTTTTCCTGTATCTTTGTATTCAACAAATAAGGTTGCCATCGATTTATGAAGATTTTTTTGGGTAAAATCAAACATTTTTTTACCGCCTGCGCCATCAAGCGTAATAGCAACTTCAGGCAACCCATATGGATTAACACGATATGAAGAATCAGTAATATGATTTCCTGTTAATACAATACGTTTATAAAGTAATACAGGACGTCCATTTTCCATATACTGAATTTCTGAACCATAAGGAACACGCATATCACCATTGATAATGGCCGGTAAATTTGGTGTGCTTTCTTCGTTAACTTGCCTAAACTCAAGTGTCGCTGTTGCCCCTAAAATGCGCTTAGCTAACGCGGTGTCTTGAATACCTGGTAATTCAACTACAATACGATCAGCACCTTGGCGTTGAACAATAGGTTCGGCTACGCCTAGTTGATTAACACGATTACGTAAAATAGTAGTATTTTGTTGCACAGCATCATTTTTAGTTTGTTGTAAACGTTGTTCACTGATATCGACAACGATACTGCTGTCTGTTTGAGAAGCTACTTTGTAATCTCGCAATCCATTAATTTTAGTAATACCTTTATTGCGATCATCCGTATTATCAAATTGTAATACAATTTGTTGATTACTATTTTTGCTGATTTTTTTATAATTTAATTTGCTATTTGTAAATTCAGTTTTTATGTTTTCAATAGATTGTTCAGTGAGTTTACTTAATGCGGTTGTCATATCGACTTCCATTAAAAAGTGAACGCCACCACGTAAATCAAGACCGAGTTTCATAGGTTCAGCACCTAATGCTGTCAGCCACGTTGGTGTTGCGGGTGCTAAGTTCAATGCAACGATATATTCTTCACCTAATGCTTCTGATATGAGCTCTTTTGCTTTAAGCTGTGTATCATTATCACCAACGCGAATTAAAATTGATTTATTTTCATAAATTAATGATTTAGTCTCGATGTGATTATCAGCTAAAAGTTTTCTGATTTTACCTTGCGTAGCAACATTAATTTCAGCAGTATTTGAGCCTGAAATCTGTATAGCAGGATCTTCACCATAAATATTTGGAAGTGCATAAAGAAGGCCGAGGCAAATTACAACGACCAACATAATGTACTTCCACAAAGGATAGCGGTTTAACACGACATATTCTCTTGTAGAATTAGATAATCAATACAATGAACAATAATAGATGATCCCTATTATAGCGATTTCATTGTCCCTTTTGGTAAAACTGATGTGATAAAGTCACGCTTGATCACAACTTCAGTAGTATCATTTAATTCTAGCGCTATGTAGCCATTTTCGTTGACTTTTGATACACGACCAATAAGTCCGCCATTGGTTAATACTTCATCACCTTTGGAGATAGAAGCCATAAGATCGCGATGTGCCTTTGCGCGTTTTTGTTGTGGGCGCATGATCATAAAATAGAAAAATAAACCAAACACAACTAACATAATTGGCATGAAAAAATCGCCACCGGGTTGGCTACCATCTGCGGCATAAGCATTAGAGATTAAAAAGTCCATACTGGTCCTCTTGGTTAAAATAAATTTTTAAAGGTCAGAATTATAACATAATAAATAAATCTGTTATTAACTATTTCTTGTCAAAAAGCCTTAGGAAAACATATGCTTTAGGATAAAATGCTGGTTTTATTTATTTTAGTTAAGATGACTCCACTATTGAATTAAAGGAAGCTGATATAGGCTCATTATGTGGTTAAATATTGAGCTATGCTAACTAAGTTAAATAACCATTTAGGGTAAATTCCGCAAAGCATCGTCAATAAGGCACATAGCACGATGATTAACTCGCTTATTCTAATATTAGTCCATTTTAACTTAATTGAGGCTCCACCTAACAGTTTTCCATCACAGTTAATTGGTTTTATATAAAGATTGATAATTAAGCGAGCATAAAAATAAAGTCCTAATGCACTACCAATCACTACAGCGGCAACTAACCACCATAATTCTGCTGTAACACCTAATAGCACCAGTAAAAATCGACCGACAAAACCTGCGGTTAATGGTGTACCAGCTAAAGATAAAAAACCAATCCCCATAGCTAGCGCAAGAATTGGTCTTCGCCAAAATAGACCTGAAAGATCGATCTCATTTTCATGATCTTGTAATTCATCTGAATGGGAATCTAAGCTGATTGTGCCTAAAATACAGATATTAGCTAAAATATAGCCAATGAGATAAACGCCAATAGTTTCTAATGCAAGCACTTGATATTGCACAGCAATTAACGCTGTAAATAAATAGCCAAAATGTGCAATTGAGGAGTAAGCAAGTACTCGCTTTAAGCTACTTTGCATCAATGCCAATAGATTGCCCCATAAAATAGAACAAAAAGCCATAATAACTAAAATAATACGGATTGTTTCATTGTTCACAATCGGTGCCAATAAAAACAGCCTAGCAATGGCACAAAAAACAGCTACTTTTCCAACTGTTGATAATAATAAAGCAACAACCGTTGGTGCGCCTTGATAAACATCGGGTAGCCAAAGTTGGAATGGAACGAGAGATAATTTAAAACCAATACCAACTAACATCAAACAAACACCCATCAGTAATAATGTACTTGGGTAAGTCATCGTTGAGAGTTGATAACTTAGTCCACTGAATGTTAGCTCACCAGTAGTTGCATAATAAAATGCAATCCCTATCAATAAAAATACACTGGCAATAGCAGATAAAATCATGTATTTAACTGCTGCTTCTAATGAATGAGTCTGTGTATATTGATAGCCAATTAACCCTACAAATGGAATAGATAGCAGTTCAATCCCAATAAAAAATGCAATGAGATGGCTTGCGTATAAGAGTGTTGCTCCACCTAATGTCATGAAAAGTAGGATTAAATAAAATAGTCCGTGATGAATCTTTTCTTGCCTGAACCAACGATAAGCAAAACAGGCTACAGCAATAGATATCATTAAAATCAAACTGGTATAAAGCAACCCATAACCATCACAAGTAAAAAGTGCAGTGATATGGTGCGCTTTCCACTCATCTATTGAACTATTATCAGTGTTTGAATTAGCATCAATATTTGTCTTATCAATCTTACTGTTGTTGACGTTATCATCAATATTTTCATTTTGTTTGTCCACATCATCAGTAGACACAGTATCAATTGCTATCGTTTTTTCAGTTGATGGAGTTAGTTCTTTATTGGCGTCTGAAACTGATACCGATAATTGCATATTATCACTACTGATATCCGCAATAGCTTGTGCATTAAATGAAATTTTATAGCCAACCACCGCGGAACAAGCTAACGCACATGTTAATCCACAAATGGTTAAAATAGTACATCCTTTAGTGCTTATTTTAAAAACAAATAATGAAAATAACACAACAATGATGGCAATGCTTAGTACAAAAATAGGCGATAAAGCTATCATAGATTATTACTCTCCCACTCGCTCTGTGGTTATGTATTGTTGTGTTTGATTCATGATAGAGTAAGACATATCTAAAATCAGTTGTGGATACAAACCAATAAAAATAAGGACAATTAAGATGCTTGATAATAACAAAATATCTTTTTTACTAAGTAGATGTTTTGTGGAAGCCTCTTTATCTGCGGCACCATAGAATATTGGCTGCATACGCACGATAAATGAAATAGACAATAATAATAAGCCAATTACTAGCAAAATGGTATAAAAAGAAAATGTGTTATAACTACCAAGTAACATCATATAATTACCAACAAAATTAGCTGTACCTGGAATACCTAACACAGCCAATATAAAATATAAAGTTAACGAAGATAGATAAGGCACTCGTCCTTTTAACCCAGTGAACTGGTTTATATTCCGAGTGGAATAACATTCAACCAATAACCCACTGATTATAAACATACCAACGATTGCTAAATTGATGGCTATCATCTGGATAACTACACCTTGATAAGCAATAATAGAACCGCTATAAATTATTGCAGTAACAAATCCCATTAAAGCAATATGAATATAAGCAACAAGTTTTTTAATATCCGTTTGATTAAATGCAAGTAATGCTACATAAACAACAGTAACCAGTGCACAAGCTAACATCAATGGCATAATCATGATTGAGGCATTAGGAAATAGCGGTATAACAAAACGTAATAAACCAAATGCTGCTGTATTGAGTAATAATCCACTAATCATCATTGAGCCAGTTGTTGAAGATTCAATATGGGCTTCAACAAGCCAACCATGAAAGGGAACAAAAGGAATGCGTACTATCAAAGCAGCTAAAAAGCCTAACATCAGTAAAAATTCAGTATGGCTTGATATTGGTGTTTTTATTAGCTCCTGAGAATCAAATGTCCAATGACCTGTTAAGTTCCAGTTGATTAGTGCCAATGAAACGATTGAAATTAGCATGAGCAAACTACTTAATTGGGTATAAATCAAAAATTTGCTTGCCCCATTAAAGCGCAATTGCGAGCTCGAATCTCGGCGCCCCCATAAGGAGATCAAAAAATAGACCGGTATTGCCACAGCTTCCCACAGAAAGAACATTAAAAATAAGTCAGTGGCGACAAACAACATCATAATGGTTGATGTCATAAATAATAGGCACAGGTAAAATAAACCAAGATTGTTTAAATTTTCTTTACTAGAATAAACAATAGTCAATAATACAATAAATAATGTTGAGGTAATAACAACCATTGATAAGCCATCTAAAACAAGGTGAAAACGGATGCCTAGTAATGGGATCCACTCTAGATTAATTTCCTTTCCCCAGTTTGCGCCTTGCTTTAGTGTTTCAGCGGCATCTATCCATAATACGATCGCTATCGATAATGTAATACAAATTGTGGTAAATGCTACAATTATGGGTAATTTTGACCAACGTTTTTGTACGTTGATGGAAACAACCCCTCTTTGTAAACATGCATGGCATAACCAACCAACAAATCCGCCTATTACAGGTAAAAAAACAAGCCATAACAACATGAATGATTACACCTTTATTAAATGAAAATCAGTAACATTAATATAATAATACTGCCTATAACCATCGAAACCATATACCATCTAATTTGCCCATTTTCTAGATCAACGATAAATGCGTTTATTTTTTTTATGCCCAACATTATCCAATTATCCCATAAAGCAATAGGATCTTTTTTTAACAATTTAGCTAGATAGATATAAGGTTTAACAAATAAGCAATTTAACAAATAATCATAACGCCAATCACTATTACACAAACGTAAAAATAATTTAATCATTGGTGTACTAAGTACTTCTCGCACTTCGCTATTAGGGCGCACATATAAAATGTAGGCAATAAGAAAGCTCAAGCCTGTCACTGCGGCTAATAGTAGTTGAAAAGGCAATTGCCCATTAGTATCTAACTTGCCTAATGGAATAATGCCATGAATCGGTAATGGAAAATAAATAAATAAAGCGGTAGTAAATATCAATAAGATAAAAATCGGGCTATAGCTTATCCATTTAATTTTTGTAAAATCATACCATTTTTGTTTATGATAAAATACCATTGAAATTAAACGCCAAATGCCTAAGCTAGAAAATAAAATACCTATCAGACCAATTGTTCCAGATATTAATCTACCCTGTGCCATTACTCCCCAAATGATATCTCCTTTGATATAAAATGATGCCGAAATCCAAGGAATAGCACTGAGTGAAAGCATAATTAACAAAAATACAATATACAGTGCTGGCAAAGATTTAATTAAACCGCCTAATTTGCTTATATCTCGCTCGCCTTGGCATTTTCTAATTACAATAGATGAGGCTAAAATTAACAATGTGCTTGTTACGGAGTAATTAATTAAGCAATTCAGAGACAAATTCCAACTTTGTGTTGAAAAAGCATAAAAAAGGTAACTAATTTGCGCTAAATTGATATACGTGATAATTCGTTTAATATCATACTGCACTAATGCAATAGTACTAGCAAATAATATCGTTAATGATGAAATCATCGATATAATAGCTAAGACATCGCTCGACATCATAAACAAATTACTTAATCTTAAAACTAAATATACCCCAGCTAAAATAACTGTTGATGATTGTAACAAAGCTACCGCGGGCATTGGTGCTAATGTTGTTTCGGTAAACCATGAATGCATGGGAAACAGTGCAGATTTACTCATTGCTCCAAGAAATAACATTAAAGTTATCCAGAATATAATGTCTGAATCAACCGCTAAATTATCATGTGCTTGCACCAAAACATCATGAATATTTAATGTGTTTAAAGTCTGATAAAGTAAAAATATACCAATGATTAAAAATATATCCGTTAAATGCATAACGATAAATGCTTTCACTGCAGCATAACCATTACGCGCTTGTTGATAGTAAATACCAATAAGTAAGTAAGTACTTATGCTCACACCTTCCCAACCAATTAGCATAACAAATAAATTATCAACTAATATAATAGTTAACATGCTAGCAATTAATAAGTTACTGTAAGCATAAAAAGTATAAATATCCTTTCTTAACGTCAAATAACAAGCTGCAAAAAAATAGATCAAGAAACCAAAAAATGAGATTAGCACTAAAAAAGTTAGCGATAAACCATCTAGTGTCAAAGATAAAGGTATAACGAAATCACCAACAGAAATCCAATTCCACAATAACCTAGTATAGATTAGCGTCATGTCGGGCACTGTATTTGAATAAAAATCAATACATGAAAATACCGTAATTAATGCAATGATGAGCATAGTGCTGATACCTATAATTATTACATTAATTGAGCGTATATGCCTCCCTAGGCAAATTAATCCAAGAAAAGAAAGCAAGGGAACAATGATAGTTAAATAAAGTAGATTCATCCTTTCATCTCACTCAGTGAGTCAATATTTAAGGTTTTTCGGCGGTAGAATAGTTTCATCATTAATGCTAGCCCAACACAAATCTCTGCTAAGGCTGTTATTACCGCGAGTATTGCAAGTACTAGCCCATCAGATTGTTGCCAATAACTACTTGCCGAAAACAACGCAACGATTGCACCATTATTCATAATCATCAGGCTAAGCAACAAAAAATAGAGATTGCGTCGAATCATTACCCCTAATAAGCCGATCACAAATAAAATAGAAGCAAAGATAAGACAATGCATAAGTGGGATCATATTATTTCTCCGACAACAGCCGATGCATAAAATGATAAGCAATCACAGCTGCACCTAATAATAAAAATATAGCTAATTCAGCCATTAAAATGTATGCATATACAGACATTTCATGCATTAATTCATGAGACTCTTTCAGCTCCGAATAGTTGGCCGTTACTACACCATAAATAAGCACGACTAACAAAATAAAGGCTAAAATTAATGGCCCTAACCAAATTTTTGGGCTAATGCCTTGTTTTTTTGTTTCTATATTATCAACACGAATTGTCAAAATTGAAGCGACAACACAAAAAAGAGCCGTTGTTCCACCAATAAACAATAATATATATATAACAGCAGAAAAATAGGTATTAAGTAGAATAAATATCGACGCTGAAGCAAACAGTGAAATAATAAGGTACAAAATTGCCTTATCAACTCGCAAGCTACTAATCACTTTTATACTAGCAATAACAGCAATAATCGACGCGATATAAAAAACAGCGATCATCAAATTATCCAATATATATTCATAATACTGTTAGTATATACCCAAATGATATTAATATACAGTTTGCAACACTGTGTTCACTGAAAAATAAACCAGCTAAATACTATTTAGACGGACATTTCAAAATGAAAGAAATATTTTTACTTATTAATATTTTGAAGTAAATATAATTAAAACAATTAAAAATAATAAAAACCATAAAATTTTATTATTTAAATTCAAAGCAACATTGTTATAAAGTATATATCTTAAACAAGTTAACCAACAATTATACCGATGTCATTAAACTGCCATTTTTTTCATGCATTTTAAAGGATCTTAGGCATAATAAAATCAAAAACGAGAAAATCATGAATAACCAATACTCCTCAATGCGAAGTAATGTCAATATGCTGGGTACTTTACTAGGCAATGCGATTAAACGCGCCACAGGCAATGAAACATTCGATTTAGTCGAAAAAATAAGACAATTATCAAAATCAGCTCAACAAGGAAACGTTCAAGCACATAATGAGCTACTCAAATTAATTGAAAATCTGAATGATGATGATCTATTGCATGTTGCACGCGCATTTAACCAATTTTTGAACTTAGTTAACACTGCTGCTGAGTATTATGGTATTTCACCGCATGGGGAAGCTTCTAGTAGCCCTAAAAAAATGACTGAATTATTTAGTACTCTAAAAAAACTTAATTTTTCAAATGAAACCATTACCAAAGCAATTAATGATTTATCAATTGAATTAGTATTAACCGCTCATCCAACTGAAATCAATCGTAGAACCATGATAAACACCTATACCGCAATTAATAACTGTTTATCTCAACTTGATCATGATGATTTAGCTGATTATGAGATAGAACGGATTATGCGGCGCTTGAAACAGTTAGTTTGCCAAGCTTGGTATACCGATGAAATCCGAAAAAAACGCCCAAGCCCAATTGATGAAGCTAAATGGGGATTTTCTGTCATTGAAGATAGCTTATGGCAAGGCGTGCCTTTATTCCTACGAGAACTTAATGACCAGTTGGTTGATACTTTTGATGAACAACTCTCCGTTGAACATGTTCCCATAAAATTTACTTCATGGATGGGCGGTGATCGTGACGGAAATCCAAATGTGACAGCAAAAGTGACAGAAAAAGTAATGTTACAAGCTAGATTAAAGTCAATTGAATTATTTTTATCTGATATTCAAATACTTGTCCGTGAACTTTCAATGACAGAATGTAACCAATCTGTTATCGATCTATTAGATGAAAAGAACAAAACCGTTTCCGAGCCCTATCGAGCTGTAATGAAACAGTTACGCACTCGTTTAATAAAAACTCACAATTATATTGAAGCTTTACTGAATAGTGAACAAGTACTACCACCAAGAGATATTTTAATTAAAAACGAACAGTTATGGGCACCACTTTATACCTGTTATGAATCATTAATTGATAATGGCATGTCAACAATTGCCCATGGTCCATTACTTGATACTTTACGGCGGATAAAAAGTTTTGGTTTACAATTGGTTAGATTAGATATTCGCCAAGATAGTTCCGTACATATTCAGGCACTTGATGCGTTGACCCAAGAACTGAATTTAGGTAGCTATGCAAAATGGTCAGAGGAAGAAAAACAAGTATTTTTATTAACTGAGTTGCAATCTAACCGACCATTACTACCTTATAACTGGCAACCAGATGAAACGGTTCAAGAAGTATTAGATACTTGTCGAGTTATCAAAAAAGCCGGCGAAGAATCAATTGCTTCTTACGTAATATCAATGGCTAAGGCGCCTTCAGATATTTTAGCCGTTCACCTATTATTGAAAATCGTTGATTGCCAAAAGTATATCCCTGTTGCGCCATTATTTGAAACATTAGAAGACTTAAATAACGCTAAATCGGTCATGCAAAAGCTGCTGGATATACCTTGGTATCGTGACAAAATCCAAGGTAAGCAAATGGTGATGATAGGTTATTCTGACTCGGCTAAAGATGCAGGTACACTTGCCGCATCTTGGGCACAGTATCGATCGCAAGAAGAGCTAGTTAGCTTATTTAAAAAATATAATATTAATTTAGTATTATTCCATGGTCGAGGTGGCTCAATTGGTCGCGGTGGTGCGCCTGCTCATGCAGCTCTACTTTCTCAACCACCCGGATCGTTAAAAAGTGGGCTTAGAGTTACCGAACAAGGTGAAATGATTCGTTTTAAACTTGGTTTACCAGAAGTTGCTCTCAGTAGCCTAATGCTTTATACCTCAGCGATTTTACAAGCCAATTTATTGCCACCACCATCACCAAAACAAGCATGGCGCCATATTATGGATGAAATGTCGGAACTTTCCTGCAATTGCTATCGCAGTTATGTACGCGAACGAGCTGATTTTGTTGATTATTTTAGAGCGGTAACGCCAGAGGTTGAATTAGGCAGATTACCACTAGGCTCCAGACCACAAAAACGTCGAACGGGAGGGGGGATTGAAAGCTTACGTGCTATTCCATGGATTTTTGCCTGGACACAAAACCGATTAATGCTACCATCTTGGCTTGGAGCCGGTAACGCACTGAGATCTGTCATTGAGGAGGGAAAAAAAGAGCTTCTTAAAGAAATGTATCACAAGTGGCCTTTTTTTAATGCTCGATTAGGCATGCTTGAAATGGTTTACGCCAAATCGGCGCCTGATATCCACGAATATTATGAGAAACGTTTGGTCGATCCTGCTTTATGGCCATTAGGCGAAGAATTAAGGCATTTGTTAACCCAAGATATCAATACTGTGCTAACGATCACCGATGATGTTAGTTTAATGGCTGATTTACCTTGGATAGCACAATCTGTAGCCTTGCGTAATACCTATATTGAGCCATTAAACTTATTACAAGTAGAGTTATTAAGCCGTTCACGGAAACACTGCGGCGATGACAATATTATAGTAGAACAAGGACTCATGATCACCATTTCTGGCATTGCCGCAGGTATGCGAAATTCTGGGTAAAGCAAAAATACAGCGCTTTTATTTTTTAGGTAATAAGTGTTCTAAATAGGTTTTAGCGTCTTGGTCTCCTTGTTCGCTAGCTTTAGTAAACCAATAAATGGCACGATCGTTATCTTGATCTGTGCCTTTACCTTCTAGATATTTAATGCCTAAATTATATTGTGCATCAACACTGCCTTGCTCTGCAGCTTTTAGATACCACTCAACGGCTTTCTTATCGTCTTTAGAAACACCACCGCCTACATCATACATTACACCAATATTATACTGAGCATCAGCATTGCCAGCTTCGGCAGCTTTAGTAAACCAATATGCAGCTTGCGTATTATCAGGTTTAGCTCCGGTACCTGTTGCGTACATAATAGCCAAATTATACATAGCAAGTACGTGCCCCCGTTCTGCTGCTTGTGTATAAAAATAACTAGCAGCCATATAATCTTGGGTTAAACCATCTCCTTTTTCTGACATTAGTCCTAAATAATATTGCGCTTCTGGCATATTTTCTTTAGCTGCTTTACTAAACCAATCAGCAGCAATCATACGATCTTCTTTTATGCCATCACCAAAAAAATATATAATTCCAAGATTTAAATAAGCATCATAAATCCCGCTATCACCTGCTTGTGTAAAATAATCAATTGCGGTCAATGTGTTTTTTTCAACACCTTCACCTTGTTGATACATTAAAGCTAAATTGTATTTAGCCAATGCATAATTTTGATCTGCCGCTAATTTGAAATATTTAACGGCTTCATTGAAATCGCGATTAGTACCCAAACCACTTTGATACATTAATGCTAGATTATTTTGTGCTTTAGCCAGACCCTGTTCTGCTGCTTTTTTATACCAGAAAAAAGCACGAACATCACTAACTTCAACGCCCAAGCCTTGTTTATAAACACTTCCTAACGAATATTGTGCTTCTGCATTACCTTTTTCTGCAGATAAACGCAAAGCGGGAAGCAACAAATTTGATTCTTTAAGCTTTAATTGAGTATCATCTGGCTGTGCCTTATAACTGGTGGCCTGTACACTATAAGAAATGGATAATAACAATACAAATAATATCTTGATTTTTTTCATTTTTTCTAATTTTTATGAGGTTACCTATAATTATACATAAATGCATCTAAAAGGAATAGTTTTTGTTTAAGACTTATTTGGGTTATTTTATTTATACAACAGAAATTATTTTTAAAATAAAACATTATTAATCAATAAAGTTGAATCATCATGCCACATAAGGTCGATAACAAAAAATGTGATTAGGATTGAACAACGATATCAATATTATTGCCATTTTTAAAAAGAAACTTATTTAGCGCATTATTTTTATATTCAATATACCGTTTATTCATTTATAGGAATAAATTCTTTAATGCGCATTTTGTCTTTTACAATTCTATTCTTCTGTATCACACCTAATGAGTTTTTTAACTTTACCATAATAAAAAATGTGATAACGATAATACTATAAACCAAGTTCATTCCAGATTTCGTCAATTCGAGCAATAACTTTAGGATCTTTTTTAATGATTTTGCCCCACTCTCGATTTGTTTCACCAGACCATTTATTAGTGGCATCCAATCCCATTTTAGAGCCTAATCCAGAAACTGGTGAAGCAAAGTCTAAGTAATCGATCGGTGTATTATCGATAAAAGTCGTATCACGCTGTGGATCCATGCGAGTAGAAATCGCCCACATCACATCTTTCCAGTCTCGGGCATTAATGTCATCATCACAGACAATCACAAATTTAGTGTACATAAATTGTCGCAGATAAGACCACACTCCCATCATGATTCTTTTAGCATGGCCAGGATATTGTTTTTTAATTGTCACAATCGCAATACGATATGAACATCCTTCAGGCGGTAGATAAAAATCAACAATTTCAGGAAACTGTTTTTGTAAAATTGGAATAAAGACTTCATTTAACGCCAGTCCCATTATCGCCGGCTCATCTGGTGGCCTGCCTGTATAAGTTGAATGATAAATGGCGTCTTTACGGTGAGTTAAATGCGTCACCGTAAAGACAGCAAATTGTTCCACTTCATTATAATAACCCGTGTGATCGCCATAGGGTCCTTCTGATGCTAGCTCATTAGGATCAATATAACCTTCAAGAATTATCTCGGCACTGGCAGGAACGTCTAAATCACTTGATAACGATTTGACGACCTCTGTTCGACTACCGCGCAATAATCCTGAAAAAGCATATTCGGGTAACGTGTCTGGCACTGGTGTCACTGCACCTAAAATAGTTGCGGGATCAGCACCAATAGCGACACTAATAGGGAATCTCTCGTTAGGATGCGCTTGTTGCCACTCAGCAAAATCAAGTGCACCGCCACGATGTGAAAGCCAGCGCATAATTAATTTATTTTTACCTAATAATTGCAAACGGTAAATTCCCACATTTTGCCGTTCTTTATAAGGGCCTTTGGTAATAGTTAATCCCCAAGACAGCAATGGTGCCACATCATCAGGCCAACAATGCATAATAGGTAAACGGGTCAAATCCACATCATCATCTTTAAAAAACATCTCTTGGCATGGCGCCGATGAACGACGTTTAACAGGCATATTTAGTACTTGTTTATATTTAGGCAAGACATTAAAAAATTGCCGTATCCCTTTTGGTGGATCGGGCTCACGCAAAAATGCCAATAGCTCACCAATTTCACGCAAAGCTGAAGTATCTTTGCGCCCCATTCCCATCGCAACACGTTTAGCTGTGCCAAACAAATTACATAAAACAGGCATATCATAACCAATTGGGTTTTCGAATAATAAAGCTGGGCCTTCACTACGTAAAACGCGATCAGCAATTTCGGTCATTTCAAGATAAGGGTTAACAGGGAACGAAATCCGCTTTAATTCACCGTGTTGCTCAAGATAATCTAAAAAATCCCGAAAATTTGAAAAATTCATTTATTATGACTCTCTATTACTAACTAACCTTGAGTTAACTAAACCCAGAATATTTTTAATCCTTAATACTCACTTATTTATCAGTCTAACTACGGCAAAACCTTCCTATATATAGGCGTTTGTTTATCTTGATTACATTCAATAATTTTAGATGATAAAGCGTCAAATTGTTTTTCATCGATATCAATAAATTGATTCTGATCAACTTGGTAAAGGAGATATTGTTCAAATTTATCATCAAATAAAAAAGAAGCGATCCAATCATTGCGATCATCGTGATTTTCATTAGCAAATATCTTAATAATAATATATTCGTGTTTTTCTGATTGATCATGTAATTTATAATCAATGATTTTTTTAGCGATTTTATCATCATCATCATTAAAAATAACATGATCATTTTGATTAGGTTGACATTTTTTTATGTCTATATCTGCATGGCTAGTTGATACAAAAAAGTATAAAAAGGATAACACAATAGCATATAGATTCGATTTCATTTCCTACCTCTTAACTCGATTCAATCAAACGATGAATGTTACCGATAGCTTCACTGTTATTGGGAGATAAAGTAAGATTGGCGGCATCATCAATCTTAAGCCATTGATAAGCTAAATGTTCGGTAAGTATTGGCGTTATCTCGTCAATAAGAGGAAGATAAAACCAATGTTCTTTATTTACCGTAACATCTGGCGCATATCGATGCCTGAATTGTGGAAAAATTTCAAATTCAACGATATGCTCTACATCAATTAATTCAAGATTTTGACCAAGAATATCAATACCTGTTTCTTCTAAAACTTCACGAATTGCTGTTTCTTGTGGCGATTCATGACCCTCCATACTACCTGTTACTGATTGCCAAAAATGGGGATCATCTTGGCGTTGTAACATAAGGCAACGTTTTGTTGTCTGGCAGAAAATGACTACCAGAACAGATTCAGGATTTTTAAATTTTTTCATCAAATATGACTATTTTTTACTTACTTCAATACCCAGTTCAGTCAAAGCTGCTGCATTTGCTGGGCTTGGCGCATCGGTAAGTAAACAAGTTGCCGCAGTTGTTTTAGGAAATGCTATCACATCGCGAATATTATCCGTTCCGGCTAATAACATACTTAACCTATCTAAACCGAAGGCTAATCCTGCATGTGGTGGCGTACCGTATTTCAATGCATCAAGTAAAAACCCAAATTTCTCACGTTGATCATGTTCGTTAATACCTAAAATTGAAAAAACGGCTTGTTGCATTTCACTACGGTGAATACGGACAGATCCCCCTCCAACTTCATAACCATTAATGACCATATCATAGGCATTAGCAACCGCATTCTCAGGATTTTTAATAAGATCTTCTGGCGAATAATCTTTTGGTGACGTAAATGGATGATGCATCGCACTTAACCCTTCATCGGTTTCTTCAAACATCGGGAAATCAACCACCCAAAGTACAGCCCATTTATTTTCATCGGTTAACGCTAAATCTTTACCGACTTTCAAACGTAATGCCCCTAGTGCATCGCTCACCACTTTATAGCTATCAGCACCAAATAATAAAATATCACCATCTTTAGCATTGGCACGATTAAGTAATGCTTCCATTTGCGATTCATTAAAGAATTTTGCCACAGGGCTTTGTACACCATCTAACCCTTTACTACGTTCATTAACCTTAATCCATGCCATACCTTTAGCGCCATAAACCGAAATGAATTGTGTATATTCATCAAGTTGTTTACGTGTTAATTGCGCACCATTTGGTACACAAAGTAAAGCTACACGCCCTTTAGGATCATTAGCTGGTGTTGAAAATACTTTAAAATCGACATCTTTAACTAAATCAGCCACATCAATAATTTCAAGGGGATTACGTAAATCGGGTTTATCACTACCATAACGACGCATCGCTTCAGCAAAAGTCATAATAGGGAACTTTCCTAAATCCACATTTTTTACATGCAACCAAAGTTCACGGATCATCTGTTCCATAACATCACGCACTTGTTCGGCTGTCATAAACGATGTTTCAACGTCAATTTGGGTAAATTCAGGTTGGCGATCAGCACGTAAGTCTTCATCACGAAAACATTTTACAATTTGATAATATCGATCAAATCCTGACATCATTAATAATTGCTTAAATAGTTGTGGTGATTGCGGTAGTGCGTAAAACTCACCTTTATGAATTCTGCTTGGCACCAAATAATCTCGAGCGCCTTCAGGTGTTGCTTTAGTCAACATCGGTGTTTCGATATCTAAAAAGCCATGTTCATTCATAAATGAGCGAACAAAAGCGGTAATTTTTGCTCGAGTTTTAAAGATCGTTGCCATTTCAGGGCGACGCAAATCAATGTAACGATATTTTAAACGTTGTTCTTCACTGTTGTTTTGATTGAAATCAAGCGGTAAAACATCACTACGGTTAAATATAGTCAACTCGGTGGCTAAAATTTCAACCTCACCTGTCGCCATATCTTTATTAACTTGCCCTTCTGGCCTTGCTCTTACCTTGCCTTTAATTTGGATACAAAATTCATTACGTAACTCACCTGCTAATTGATATGCTTGTTGATAATCAGGATCAAAAAAAACTTGCACAATTCCTTCACGATCACGCATATCAATAAAAATCATTCCACCTAAATCACGGCGTTTATTGACCCATCCACATAATGTGACGTCTTGATTAATATAATTTGCGTTTAGTTGTCCGCAATAAATTGTTCTCATTAAATATATCCTGTGTGCAATTGTCAAAAATAGCAATTATTATAGAGCAATTTATCAGGGGATAAAGCCTATGTTTTAAAATAATCACTATTTAATTTATTTATACTCGGTTGATGATAATAATTTTACTTTATAGGTAATTTTATAAATTATTTTAAATTCAATAGGATAACAAAATTAAATTCCTTTTTTCTTGATGAAATCGGAAAATGATTCATTTAAAACTTGTCATATCAAATATTTATTACTAAGCTTTAGTATGATTTAGATATTATTAACTTGATATGAAAGCTTTAATTTCAATTGACTACACTAATGACTTCATTGCTGACGATGGTGCGTTAACTACTGGTTCTGTGGGTCAACAAATTGAGCCCGAAATATTAAATATAACTGAATCATTTATTAAAAATAATCAGTTTGTCGTTTTTGCTATTGATGCCCATGAAACTTCAGATACATATCATCCTGAAAATTCACTCTTCCCACCTCATAATATTGTCGGAACAGTTGGACAACAATTATTCGGCCATTTACAGCAAATCTATCAAAAACAGCGAAATTCAACCAATATTTATTGGATCAATAAACGCCACTACTCAGCATTTTGTGGCACAGATCTCGATCTTCGCTTACGCGAAAGACATATAACTGAAATTCATTTAATTGGTGTTTGTACTGATATTTGCATTTTACACACGGCTGTTGATGCTTATAACTTAGGTTATAAAATAGTTATTCATAAAAACGCCGTCGCAAGCTTTGATCCTATCGGACATCAATGGGCTTTAAAGCACTTTCAAAATACCTTAGGGGCGGCCCTAGTATAAAATAGATAAAAATAAAAAAGGAGCAGGAATGGAAATTTTAAAAGACTACAAAGTGCATTTACTCGCAATGATAGTCGTTTTATTCTGTGAGTTTATTGGCAAACAATCTATTTGGATTATCACATTATATCCCATGTTATATGCCATGATTATTGGCGGCATAATCAGCCTACCAAAATTTAAAATATTAAATCTAAAAAATATGAATCATGCTAGCGCCATCATGATGGTAACGTTAATGCTACTTATCGCCAAACTGGGGCTTTCTGTGGGACCAAAAATAGAAATGATTCTAGAAGATGCAAAATCGGCATTAATCTTTCAAGAGTTAGGTCATTTTGCTGGCACCATTTTACTTGGTTTACCACTAGCAATGATGCTAGGTATGAAACGCGAAGCAGTTGGAGCAACCTACTCTGTTGCTCGTGAACCCAATATCGCAATTGTTGCCGATAAATACGGATTGGACTCTGCCGAAGGTCGAGGTGTTATGGCAATGTATATTTGTGGCACACTTTATGGTGCTATATGGATGAGTATACTAGCCAGTGTGATGGCAAAATTAGATATTCTCCACCCTTATGCCTTAGCTATGGGCGCAGGCGTTGGAAGTGGTAGTATGATGGCTGCGTCACTGGCACCAATAAGTGATCTTTATCCAGAAATAAGTGAAGATATTAAAGCCTATGCCACGACAGCGAACTTAATGTCTAGCATTGTTGGTATTTATATTTATACATTATTTTCATTACCTTTTGCCTCTTTCTTGTATAACACTTTTAGCCGTTTACGTCGTAATCGTCATAAAGAAGGAGCACTATAATGAAGTTTTTAGAAACAGTTTTTTTATTGATCTTAGTTGCCATTATTATGGCAGCCGGTAATACTGTTGGCTATAAAATTGACTTTATGCAGTCAATAGAAGCATTATCAATTTTAGTTGCCATATCAATTGTTGGATATATTATTAGCAAGATTCCTTTATGCAACAAACTGCCTGTCATATTATGGGTATCGGTCGTTGCAGCAACCGCTTCATCACCTATTTTCCCTTTGCATGAGCAGATTGTTTCAATTACTGACAAGGTTTCTTTATTGGCTGTTTGTACTCCGGTACTTGCTTATGCAGGGCTTGCTATTGGCAAAGATTTAGCATTATTTAAAAATATCTCTTGGCGAATCATTCCGGTTTCTTTAGCGGTGTTTTCAGGTACCTTTATTTTTGCAGCAATCATTGCGCAAATCACCTTACATTGGGAAGGTGTTATCTAATTTGGATTAGGATTTAATTTATGACAAAAGAAGAACTTAAAAAGAAGGTTTGTATTGCTATTGCAAATCGTAAGGCCGATATCAAGGCGGTCGCCGAATCAATTTGGGCAGAGCCTGAACTTGGTTACAAAGAACACAAGACGGCCAAAAAAGTTGAAGAAAGCTTTGAAAAACTGGGCGTACCATTTAAAAATAAATTAGCAATAACGGGAGTAAAAGGCCGCTTAAAAGGGGGCAAAGGCAGTAAGTATAGCATTGCTGTTATAGGGGAGCTTGATGCCATTATTTGCGCTGATCATCCTGCTGCTGACGAAACATCTGGCGCGGCACACTGCTGTGGTCATAATGCTCAAATTGCCAATATGATGGCTGTGACCATGGGGCTAATAGATTCTGGCGCCATGCAATTTTTAGCGGGGGATGTGGTACCTTTTGCGGTTCCAGCTGAAGAATATGTTGAAATCACTTATCGAAATCGCTTAATTGAAGAAGGTAAAATCAAATATATTGGTGGCAAACCAGAGCTAATTTCGCGGGGTGAATTTGACGATGTTGATATGGCACTGCAAATACACTTAACTAGCGTACCCAATGACCGCCAAGATGGTTTTATTGAAATATCAACAACAAGCAATGGTTTTATCGGTAAACTGATTAAATATAAAGGCGAAGCGTCGCACGCGGCGGCTGCGCCACATGCGGGTGTCAATGCTTTAAATGCAGCTATGATGGGAATGATGGGTGTACATACCATACGCGAAACATTTCAAGAAAAAGATTATATTCGATTTCACCCAATTATTACCCAAGGCGGTGATTTAGTTAATGTGGTTCCAAGCGATGTCAGAATGGAAAGCTATGTACGAGCAGGCAATGTGCCCGCCATGATTGATGCCAATGAGCGAATTAATCAAGCACTAAAAGCAGGCGCTATGGCGGTTGGGGCAACCTGTGAAATTAAGGACTTGCCTGGCTATCTACCATTAAATAACAACTCAACGCTTAACGAGCTGTTAAAACGTAATGCCGAAGCGTTAATTGGTAAAGAAAATGTTTCGGTTGCCCCTCATATGACAGGAAGCACGGATACTGGCGATCTATCCCACATTATGCCTGTTAGCCACCCATGGATTGGTTCGGTTCGAGGTGTTTTACACGGTAAAGATTATACCGTATTTGATGAAGATATGGCTTACATCCGTCCCGCACAAATGATGGCCTGTACAATTATCGATTTACTTTATGACGACGCAAAACCAGCACAAACACTGATGTCAGAATATAAACCACTCATGACCAAAGAAGAATATTTAACATTCCTATCTGGCTTTGACAAATAATCTTAATGGCTTGGCACATTATTGTGCCAAGTTTCTGTTATAATGCTTCTTCATCATTAACCACAATAAACACCCACTATGCAAGAACTGACTGATCAAGAACTGTTTCGTTATGATAGACAAATCACATTGCGTGGTTTTGATATTGATAAACAACAAATATTAAAAAACAGTTCAGCACTGATCATCGGTTTAGGTGGACTCGGCTGTGCGGCATCGCTCTATTTGGCTGCATCAGGTTTAGGTAAATTAACATTAATTGATTTTGACACCATATCAAAATCCAACTTAAATCGACAAATCTTATATACTGAAAGCGCTATCAATCAATACAAAGTCGAGGTGGCAAAAGAGGCCTTAACCAATATCAATGCCAATACGTTAATTGAAACAGTGCATCAGCAACTTGACGATGACAAGCTCATTTCGCTTATCAAACAGCATAATATTGTCATCGACTGCACTGATAACTTAGTGACACGAGAGCAAATTAACCGTTGTTGTTTTCATGTAAAAAAACCGCTAGTTTCTGGAGCGGCTATCCGTATGGAGGGGTTATTAAGCGTATTTACTTATCAACCTGATGAACCTTGTTATCACTGTTTGAGCCACTTATTTGGTCAAGATCAACTCACATGTGTTGAAGCGGGTGTCATGGCGCCACTTGTTGGCATGTTTGGCACCATGCAAGCCTTAGAAGCCATCAAAGTGCTAACCCAATATGGAAAACCATTAATTGGTCGTGTATTAATGATTGATACAATGACAATGGAATTTAACCAAGTTAAATTTACCAAACAATTTAACTGTCGCATTTGTGGAAATAGTCATACTAATCAGGTTTCGCAATGAAAATTAACCGAATTATTTTAGCGCCCATGGAGGGTGTACTTGATTATCAAGTCAGGCAACTTTTAACTGAAATTAACCAATTTGATTATTGTGTGACTGAATTTATTAGAGTAACCCATCATAAATTATCTAATCGGACTTTTTACCGCCTATGCCCCGAACTTTACAATAATGGTAAAACTAAATCAGGCACGCCAGTTCGCATCCAAATTCTTGGGCAATCACCAGAATGGATGGCTGAAAATGCCGTTAAAGCCATTGAGTTAGGCTCTTATGGAATAGATATCAATTTTGGTTGCCCCGCCAAAACGGTGGTTGGCAGTCACGGAGGTGCTTATTTATTACAATATCCCGAACAGATATTTAATATTGTCAGCCAAGTCAGGCAAGCAATAGGGGCAACAAATCAATTATCAGTCAAAATTCGCTTAGGGTGGGATAATAAATCACATTGCAACGAAATCGCTAGCGCCATTGAACTTGCCGGTGCCAATGAAATTGCTATTCATGGCAGAACCAAAGAAGATGGTTATAAAGCCGAAAAAATAGATTGGCAAACAATAGGCCAAATCAAGCAACAGCTAAATATTCCTGTTATTGCCAATGGTGAAATTTTTGCTATTGAGGATGCAAAAAATTGCATAAATCAAAGCCAAACTAACGATATTATGCTAGGCCGTGGTATTTTAACGATTCCGAACTTAGCCAATATGATTCGAACTGAACAATCAGCATTCAGTTGGCAACAAGTGATGGAAATATTAATCCTTTATGCGACATCCTCCATTGATGACGTTAAACCGCTTTATCATTCTGCACGCATCAAACAGTGGCTTACTTACTTAAAACAGCACTATGCTCAAGCAGCAGACGTCCTACAAAATATTAGAACACTCAAATCACAGCAAGAAATCTGTGATTTCTTAACGCAGAACAGCCCAAATAACTTCCTTAGATAATAACAAAATAGCAATTGATGTTCATTTATTATAACGATGTAGGGGAATAGGTGAGCATAAAAATCGGTCAGAAAAGCTATTGATTTTATTAAAGTTTTTAATAAGCCATTTCATTAAAAAACCTCAATAAATCAATACTTTTTTGTGATTACAATTGATTGGGTGCAGTGGTTTCGGACGTATTAGCTTTGTTGAATAAAATAAACTTCGAATTTAAACCACAACAACCGCACTCCCAATAAAGCGCCCCAACTACGCTAGGGCGCTGTTCTTTAATAAATTATCCTCTGTTTGCACCATCTCCCCCTCCACGACCTAAGGGTTAAGGGCTAAGAAATAAAAGCTAAGGTGTGGTGCAATAAATGTAATTGCGGTGCGACCCATCATCGAGGAAGACAGTACCGCGACTGACACTAAAGATGACATCGTTATCTGTAGCGTCGCTTGTCCAGGTTGAACTTCTGAAGCTCATCTCGTAGTTCATTTCATCGAAATAAAGTTCTACGTCGTCCCACTCCGTGAAAAATCCTGCTCCTATATAACTCGTGTGATACCGTGTATTTGACGACGGCGTGGCACCATCTATGCCATCATAACATGGAAACCGATCATCTGAACCACACTTCGCGTTAGTTAAATCCTTCATCTTTGGCGCACGATAACCCAAACGACCACACCAAGGTATTTGGTTAGACCAATAATCCCATTTATTACCCCGATGGACAAACCACTGCCTCAACACAAATCCATACTTCACCTCATTCCCACTACTATCTCTACCCACCAACTCAAATGTCTGTGGCAAAGATGGTACGGTTAAAGGGCTAGGATTATCTGACTGCATTTGAGCATCACTTGCCCTAGGCCCCGTTAAAGTTACTCGCGTTACATAACTGGATCTATCTTCATCATGAATCCACGCATCTTCTTCGCCGCCTTGTTTTGGCAGTCTCCAACTCACCGTAGCTGTTATCCCTCCACGCGAGACTGAAGACCATGTCAACTGACTCGCATCAACCCCAGCTATGAGTAAATCAAAATACAAACCATCCCCCCCCGTTGTTGGAAAATTAAGGCCATAAGATGACGAACTTGTTGACTGAACTAAAAATCCCTTATCAGGAACCATGCCAGAGGGTTCGAAGGAGGAAGAATGAGTACTCGGCCTGACAAAACAAATACGAGGACCACTATACGGATTAATATAATACGTTACTGTTTGGCTACTAAAATTTCTTGTATTAGGTAACCCGTACTTTGTTTGTAAATCCCCTCCTGTACTACTTAATGTCATCTTATAAGGCGCCTTACAAATATCTAATGCATCACTACGACTTACAGTATTATTATCCGCATCAGTAAAACTCACCGATACACTCCCCATCGCAGTAACACCATTAGTACCCTGACCATCCCCATCGTCATCTCCCCAATTACCTTGAGTAATTAAGTCATTTAAACTGACTGTATTTACCGATAATGGCACCACCATGTGTATATCATTAAAAGTAGTTCCATTGACTAGCTGTATCGGATTTCTCGAACTTGATGTGTTAGTTGATGGCTTGAGGGTTCTACCATCTGGCAACTCAATAGCTAATAGATTATCCGTCGAAGTCACCTTAGTTCGCCCACCATCTACGGCGCATTACCCTCAATTTCCCTTGATGTATGCGCCGTTAATGCCTGAGAACCCTGCGTATATGACAATAAAAGCAGTGGCGCAAAGAACAGCGAGAACTTAGTTAATTTAAATAATTTATGTGATTTAGGTAACCTAAATAAATTAGATAGATTAAAGAAGAAAAATGAAAAAGGTAAAAAACGCAATCTCCACAAAAAAAACACCGATATATCCAACAACTTTATTAAGCGTGATGATTTCGATAACTTCGGTGATAAAAATAAGAAATGAGTTTGATTTTGACTATAGTGAAAATAAAAAAGATTTTGGTCGTAGATTTGGCAGACCTAGCCCAGTCATGATAACGCATTCCGATCATCCTATCAATTAACTTTATGTTTTTATTTAATTTTTAAAAATCACTCAATTAATGAGTATTCCTTTGCTTTAAAGCACTTGAATCATAACCTATTGATTAATAGTACGCTACTTTTTTGTTGAAGAAATACAGCAATTATCGAAAATATCATCATTATGTAAATCAATAGCATTATATTTTATTAACCATATGAACATTAGCGTAATGAAGAACAAGCAACAACACGCCAAAAACCCATAATGTATCTACAAATTTATTTTGATAAAAATAAATTGAAGTATCAAAATCTAGTGACCGAAATACGTCTAAAAAAGTTTGGTAATGGTATTGCAAAAATGCGAAATACATCGAAAAAAAACAACTCAATAAAAATAAACTACACCATCAATAATGGGGAGAGTAAAAAAGACACTTTATTCATCTTATTTGCTTATTAATTTTTACTTAAACATTCCTGTTACCTAAAATTTTTAACAAAATTTTAATTATTGGTTGTTGTTAATCAATTCGTTTAATAAAGTGTTTAATCTTAAATCCCATAGCAATTAATGACGCAAAATAGACAACGATGCCAACAATTACCAATGCAAATAATCGCCCAATACGAACCCAAATTGAACCCGTTGACCAATCAGGTAATAGCTGTGAGCCAAACCATAACACTCTGGACATTAATATTACGGCAATAATGACTTTAATTAAAAAGTAATACCAACCAGATTGGGGATGATAAAGTTGTTTTTTACGCAGTTGCCAATACAATAATCCAGCATTAAAGCAAGCGGCTAAACCAATGGATAGTGAAAGGCCTGCATGTTGCAATGGGCCAATAAAGGCTAGATTCATTAATTGCGTTAACATTAGCGTAACGATTGCAATTTTGACTGGCGTTTTAATGTCTTGACGTGAATAAAAAGCTGACGCTAACACTTTAATCAAAATTAAGCCAAGCAAACCTATTGAATAAGCCACTAAGGCTCGTTGTGTCATTAAGATATCATTTAGGGTAAATTGCCCATACTCAAATAATGTTGATATAAGGGGACGAGAGATAACGCCTAATGCCACGGTACTTGGCAGAGCCAGTAAAAAACAAAGTCGCAATCCCCCAATCTAATACCTTAGAATATTGCTTATGATCACCTTTAGAAAAACTTTTCGCTAACGAGGGTAATAAAATCGTACCTAATGCTACGCCAAGCACGCCAGCAGGAAATTCCATTAAGCGGTCTGCATAATACATCCATGAGACCGATCCTGAAACTAGAAGTATTTTGTTACTTTTTTTACCAAGATAGTACCTAATTTTATCAGCTTTCCACCGCTTGGAATTACAATTGTGGCGACATTAGGCATAGGTATTGCTGAGAGCAGTGGTTATATCCATGTGCTACTCAAAAAATTACTGGCTATTACCCCGAAAAATATAACAAATGTTAGCACATTCGAAACTACACAATCCCAATAATCTTCATTTTACGCTAAAACCATTCAGAAAACACATTGATTTTATTAAAGTTTTTATTTTGCTTTTTTTATAAAAGTCACCCACTTTTTATCTACAACGGTGGTTAATGCCGTACCTTATTCGACGTCATAATGTGCCATCGACAAAGCAAGGTTAGCACGTCAAACAAGAATGTTTGGCTAAGGCTATTTTATCGGGAATAATTTTGTCAGAAATAAATCGGTACCGATGCGTAAAACCGAGTAAACGAGACGGACAGTGCAGACCGCATTCGGCAACCATTTCACGGGCTGGGTGATTCAGCATAACCCCCCCCCCAGCGCAAGCGTTATCATCAATCGCTTATTATATCCTCAAGGCTCAAAATGACCGCCACCCTCAAAACAAATCATTTTTTAAAATCAGCCAGAAAAACCATTGATTTTATTTGATCTCTATTATTTTTGTTTTAAAAAATAATGCTTAGTCACTTTCTTAATAATCAAACAAATTAGCATAATAAGCAATACCAATAGGAGTAGTCTACAACCTGCATGTATCAATACATCAGCGTTAATATAATATCTTATCGGCATTTTGTACATGAAAGTAAAATAAAGAATGTCGCAAATAAAAATCATCATGGCAGACACAGAAATACTTTTAATGAGTTTCTCTAATTGAATTTTATTAAAGGGTTGCTTAAAACAGCTTTTAGACAAAAACAGCCCAAGCAATATAGCACCAATATACAAAGACTCTTGAAAGTCACTAAGCATTAAATCAAAAGCATTAGTGATTAATTCATACCCTTTAATCAAAATAAAACCAATAAACGTTGAAAATAAAATGAAGTGAATAGTTGAGCTATTAGTTTCTGTAATTGCAAATGACTGTTTGCTTTTTATAAAGTATTTTTCAAAGAAATTTGTTAAATAGTAAATTAATAAGCTGTATAGCAAAGCGCAAAAAATAACTGATGAGATAACTATTATCATTATTGGGAAAATAGGTAGCTCGTAGTAATAAACAATTATAGTTTGTTGAATAAATGCAGCAATTATTGAAAATATCATCATCATAAAACTCAACAGTATTACATTGATTTTATTAACAATATGAACATTAGCGTAATGAAGAACAAGCGACAACACGCCAAAAACCCATAATGTATCTACAAATTTATTTTGATAGAAATAAATTGAAGTATCAAAATCTAGTGACCGAAATGCGTCCCAAAAAGCTTCGTAATTGTATTGCAAAAATGCGAAATACATCGAAAAAAAACAACTCAATAAAAAATAAACTAGACTACCTATAATAGGTAGGGTAAAAAAAGAGACTTTATTCATTCTATTTCCTCATTGGTTTTATAATTAATGATTTTTACTATTTGATAATTTTTAGAAAAAACGAAATTTATCTTTACCCGTTGTTTATTATTAATCAATTCGTTTAATAAAGTGTTTGATCTTAAATCCCATAGCAATCAATGATGCAAAATAAATAACAATTCCAACAATTACCAATAAAAATAATCGCCCAATACGAACCCACATTGAACCCGTTGACCAATCAGGTAATAGCTGTGAGCCAGACCATAACACTGTGGACATTAATATTACGCCAATAATCACTTTAATTAAAAAGTAATACCAACCAGGTTGGGGTTGATAAAGTTGTTTTTTACGCAGTTGCCAATACAATAATCCAGCATTAAAGCAAGCGGCTAAACCAATGGATAGTGAAAGGCCTGCATGCTGTAATGGTCCAATAAAAACAAGATTCATTAGCTGTGTTAAAATTAACGTAACAATTGCAATTTTGACGGGAGTTTTAATATCCTGACGCGAATAAAATGCGGGTGCTAACACTTTAATTAAAATCAATCCAAGTAGACCGATAGAATAAGCCACTAAGGCTCGCTGTGTCATTAAGGTATCATTTAGGGTAAATTGCCCATACTCAAATAATGTTGATATAAGAGGACGAGAGATAACGCCTAATGCCACGGTACTTGGCAAAGCCAGTAAAAAACAAAGTCGCAATCCCCAATCTAATACCTCAGAATATTGCTTATGATCACCTTTAGAAAAACTTTTCGCTAACGAGGGTAACAAAATCGTACCTAATGCTACGCCAAGCACGCCAGCAGGAAATTCCATTAAGCGGTCTGCATAATACATCCATGAGACCGATCCTGAAACTAGAAATGAGGCAAAAATCGTATTAATAATTAAAGAGATTTGCCCTACTGACACCCCTAAAATTGCGGGTCCCATCTGTTTCAAGACTCGCCAAACACCACTATCTTTAAAACTAATACGTGGCAACACTAACATGCCAATTTTTTTTAAATAGGGAAGCTGATACAGTAATTGCAAAATACCGCCTACACCAACCGATGCAGCAAGCGCTAATACTGGAGGGTTAAAATAAGGAGTCAAAAATAGCGTGAATAGAATCATACTTACATTCAGTAATGTTGGAACAAAAGCAGGAACAGAGAAGCGATTCCATGTATTGAGTATCGCGCCAACAAGTGAAGCCAGTGATATAAAAAAGATATAAGGAAAGGTTATACGCAACATGGTCGTTGCAAGTTCAAATTTTTCGGCTGACTCTTGCATAAATCCGGGAGCCGTTAACATTATAATAAAAGGTGCAGTAACAACGCCAATTAAGGTAACAAAGGCTAATACTAAGGTTAAAAGCCCAGCTATATAAGCAACAAAAGTACGTGTTGCCTCAATACCTTGTTGATTCTTATATTCAGCCAGAATGGGCACAAAGGCTTGAGAAAAGGCGCCTTCAGCAAAAATACGCCGTAGCAAATTAGGCAATTTGAAGGCAACAAAAAAAGCATCGGTCGCCATGCCTGCGCCAAAAAAACGCGCAATAATGGCATCGCGCACAAAACCTAATACACGGGAAACCATTGTCATGGAACTTACGGTTGCTAAAGATTTTAAAAGATTCATATTTAATTTATATACAAAGTATACAACCTAAAACGGATAATGATGCATAGTCTACAAACTATCGCTTAAAACCACCATGCTTTTTTCAATAAACTTTGCCTTTTATTAGGTAAGCCGCTAGCGTATAAATTTAACATTATCTCTTATAAAATTAATCTTTTGTTCATCTTTGGAATGCACTTTTGACACAATACCAACCACATCAATTAGGTAAAAAATAGTGATGTAAAAAATATTCAGAAAAAGGATAATTTCAGTATAAAACAACGTTATTTGCCCACATTATAAATATGTGTTAGATTGTCAATTCGAAGAATATTTACACTAATTTTATTATGAATCAGACAACAAATCCGTCACCAATAAGAACAGGGGGTTTTCTAAATACTATTGAACGAATTGGAAACAAAATCCCCGATGTAACCACTCTTTTTTTCTATGCTTTAGTCATCTGTTTTGTTGCTTCGCTATTACTTTCTTTTGTGAGTTTTAACTATATTAATCCTGTCACGCAAGATAAGCTTGTTGTTGTTAATATGTTAGCGCCTGAGCATCTTGTTACTTTTTTTACTAAGATGGTACCTAATTTTATCAACTTTCCACCGCTTGGAATTACAATTGTGGCGACATTAGGCATAGGTATTGCTGAGAGCAGTGGTTATATCCATGTGCTACTCAAAAAATTACTGGCTATTACCCCGAAAAATTTAGTCACACCATCAGTGATTTTTGTCAGTATGGTTTGCCACATTGCTGCTGACTCAGCTTATGTGATTTTAATGCCCGTATCGGCTATGATGTTCTATGCAATTGGTCGCCACCCGTTAGCTGGGATTGCGGCTTCATTCGCTGGATTAGCTGGTGGATTTAGTTCAAGCTATACACCATCTATTATCGATCCAATCATGCAAGGTTTTACTCAAAGTGCAGCACAAATTATTGATCCATCTTATCAAGTCAATGTGCTTTGTAACTATTTCTTAAGTTTTGGCGGTACCTTTTTTGTACTATTAGCTTGCTGGTTTGTTACCGATAAAATTGTCGAGCCTCGATTAAATGCAACCATGCCTTTAAATAGTGATCTAAAATTAGATAACATTGCCAACTCGCCAGCGATTACACCCGTTGAAAATCGTGCTTTCAAAGTAGCTTCAATTGTCTTTATAATTATTGCTATTGGTTTAATTTTATTATTGTTACCAGAAAACTCTTTATTGCGTGCATCTGATGGAAGCATGACAAGCAATAAGGCTCCAATTATGCAAATTATTGTGCCATTATTATTTGTATTTTTTGCTATTCCAGGCTTAATACATGGTTTTATAACTGGTACATTTAAATCATCACGCGATATAGTAAAATCAATGGAAAATATCACTAAATCACTTATTCCATTCATTGTTTTTGCTTTCTTTTGTGCTCAATTTCTATATGTCTTTTCTCATTCACAAATTGGAACATTAATTGCAATTGGTGGCGCCGATTTATTAAAAGCACTGCATCTGCCTCCAGTTGTAACCATATTTGGTGTGATCATTCTAACAAGTATGTTAAATGTGTTAATTACCTCGGCATCATCGAAGTGGGCTATTTTAGCGCCGATTTTTGTGCCTATGCTTATGTCTGTTGGTATCTCGCCAGAATTAACTCAAGCCGCTTACCGCATTAGTTCTGCGGTTAATGTTAGTACGCCTATGTTTGCTTTTTACCCTCTGATTATTGCCTATTGCCAGCAATACTGTAAAAACACGGGTGTAGGTACATTAAGTTCAATGATGATTCCTTATACCGCTGCACTGCTTATTGCATTAACGATAAACTTATTACTTTTTTGGTTCTTCGGCCTACCAATTGGTTTTGATAGCGGTTATGTTTACCCGCCAGTAAATAATTAGTCACCACAAGGAGTCAAAATATTATGAATATTACCGAACAACTAGTTAAACGTTTTTTACGCTATGTCAACGTTCCAAGCCAAAGCGCTATTGGTTGCGCACATGTGCCCTCAACTCTAGGGCAAGCAGAATTAGCCAAATTACTTAAACAAGAGTTAATCGAGCTTAATCTACAAGATGTTCATCTTGATGAACATAGTATTGTAACGGCTAAGCTCCCCGGCAATAACCCAAATGCGCCTAAAATTGGCTATGTTGCCCATCTTGATACTGTCGATGTTGCCTTATCAGATAAAGTTAAGCCACAGAGAGTAACCTTTACTGGCCAAGATATTCTATTAAACAAAGATAAAAATATTTGGTTTAAAGTCGATCAGCATCCCGAACTGAATAAATATCTCAATGATGAATTGATTGTCACTGATGGTACTAGCGTACTTGGTGCTGATAATAAAGCAGCCATTGCCATTGTGATGACTATGTTAGAGCAATTACAACAACAAAATTATACATATGGCGATATTTATGTTGCCTTTGTACCCGATGAAGAAGTCGGCTTAAATGGTGCAAAAAAACTGGATTTAAACCGTTTCAAGCCTGATTTTGCTTACACAATCGATTGTTGTGAGTTAGGTGAAGTCGTTTATGAGACATTCAATGCTGGCTCAGCCATTATTGAAATTGAAGGCATCTCTGCTCATCCTATGTCTGCTAAAAATGTTTTAATCAATCCTATCGGCATTGCCAATGACATTATTAACTGTTTTGATAGCTTTGAAACACCAGAACATACCGAAGGCAAAGAAGGGTATTTTTGGTTTAATGATATCGTTGGTAATCAAAGTACCACAACATTAAAAATGAGTATTCGTGACTTTGATTTAGCTAAGTATGAGGCGCGTAAGGCTTATATACAAGAAGTTATACGTTTTATTAGCTTAAAATATCCAAAAGCAAAAATTGAGTGTAACATTACCGATACCTATAGCAATATCGCTAACTATTTAGGTAATGACCGTCGCTGTATTGATTTAATTTATCAATCATTTGAACAACTCAATATTCAACCAAAAACCATCGCAATGCGTGGAGGAACCGATGGTTCTGCTCTTTCTGCTAGAGGGCTTACCACGCCAAATTACTTTACTGGTGCTCATAACTTCCATTCATGCTTTGAATTTTTACCATTATCATCATTTCTTAAATCATTTGAAGTAACAATGAAAATTATTGAATTAGCAGCCAAGAATAAATAACCTTAAAAAGGGATATATCTCCCTTTTTCCACCTACGAAGCATTTCGATAACGATAAGAAGCAATCCTCTCACTGATCCAACATTGTTAATACAAAATAAAATTATTTCATTAACACCTTAGCAAGCTTTATAAAGGGCTAATAAAAAATAATTGATTGATGAATTTGCTATAGAGAGTGGTGGGTCGTGAGCGATTCGAACGCTCGACAAACGGATTAAAAGTCCGCTGCTCTACCGACTGAGCTAACAACCCATTTCAGAAAACAACTACTTAACCCCTTAAGGTTTCAAATAATTTCGGGTTGGTATAATACTTATAATTATAATGTTACGCAACCCTTTTATTGATATTTCTATTTAACAGATGGTTATTTGTACATTTTACTTTATTGATGCTAACTTTTTTTTAGCCTGATCAATAACGTTTTTATTTTTAGAATATTTACTTATAACTTGTTGAAAAACGATTCTAGCGTTTTTCTTATCGCCTTTCTCAAGTAAAATCAAACCAACTTTATATAGGCTATCTGCAGCTTTGGAAGAGGTCGCAAACTTTTTCACTACAGTTGCATAATAAAATGAAGCCTGATCTTTATTTCCTTGCTTATAATAAAGTTGACCTATCCAATAATTAGCATTAGCTAAATAACCTGACTTTGGATAAGCTTTTATAAATTTTTGAAATGCCGCAACGACCTCATTACTTTTTTTCCCATCGTTAACAAACTGCATGATAAAATTATAATCAGCCTTATCACGACCCGAAGTTTCCCAACCAGATAAATCAGATGATGGCGTTGTTGCCGTTGATGAAGAAGTATTATCCTCAGAAGTGTTCGCATTTGCAGAAACGCCTGAGCCGCCAACCATTTGTTGAAGAATCATTTTTTGACGTTCTATCGTCTGATTAAGTTGGTATCTAGTTTCTTCTAATTGCCCTCGAAGCGCATCCACTTCAGTTTGTAAATCATTAATCCTTTCCTGATTTTGTATTAATAATTGGCCTTGTGCCTGAATAGTTCTATCCGATTCTGAACTGCCTGCTGCACAGCCAGTGAATAAAAGAAATAAGAACAATACGAGTGTTTTTTTATGCATATTATATTACTCAGCATGAATGTAGAAAAGAAACGGCTGAATAATCAGCCGTTATAAAATGCTATTAGTTGATAGCATAAGTTACTACAGCACGACGGTTTTTAGCATAAGCTTCTTCGTCATGGCCTAATACTGCTGGTTTTTCTTTACCATATGATACAATTTCCATTTGGCTACCAGAAGCACCATTACCTTGTAAATATGATTTAACTGCAGCAGCACGACGTTCACCTAATGCAATGTTATATTCTGGCGTACCGCGTTCATCTGCATGACCTTCGATAATTACTTTCACGTTATTTGCACGAATAAATACTGCATGTGCATTTAATAATGTTGCATAGTCAGATTTAACATTATATTTATCAAAATCAAAATATACTGTATTGATTTGTTGTAATTTATTTAATTGCTCTAAAGCTTCTTTTGATAAAGAACCACTTGCAACACCAGCTACATTGCTACTGTTATTAGACGAACATGCAGTTACAGTAATTAGTGGTAAAGCAACCGCGGCTACTTTAAGAAATTTAGAAAATTGCATTGTATTAACTCCTTTTGTTTAAATAAATTATTACCTGTATTTTTACACACCTAACCAACTTCAAAGTAACAGCCGTTACCAACCAGAACGATTAGAGGTATATATTATAATGCCCTTGTGCTTTACACAATTTTAATAATTGCAATATTATGCAAATTATAACCTCTTCTTATAAATATGGCGACCATGAAGGGAATTTTACTTGCCCATCTGTTGCTGGTAATCTTGCTTTAAAATTACCATCTGTTGAAACTAGATTCAAAATTGTACCTAATCCTTGTGATGAGCTATAAATGATCATAGTACCATTTGGCGCAATGCTTGGCGTTTCATCCAAAAAGGTGTCTGTTAAACGTTGATAGGTATTTGTGCTTATATCATATCGAGTAATATGTTGTTCACCATTATTGGTTGATATCATAGCAATAAAAGAGCCATCAGGTGATACCCGCGCATTTTGATTCTGTGTATTATCCCAAGTTAGCCTTTGAGATGCACCGCTATTAATGTTGATACTATAGAGTTGAGGGCGACCTGCTTGATCAGAAGTATAAACAATAGTTTGATTATCAGGCATCCAAGATGGTTCTGTATTATTATTACGATTAGAAGTAATTTGCGTGATTTTTTTGCTACTTAAATCCATCATATATAAATTTAAACTTCCCCCTTTAGATAAGGCAAAAGCTAATTTACTGCCGTCTGGAGAAAACGCTGGCGCACCATTATGTTGTGGAAAAGACGCAATTGTTTGAACAGCGCCACTATCCAATGTTTTTAAAACTAATGAAGAATGGCCTCCTTCAAATGTTACATAGGCTATTTTTTTACCATCTGGTGACCAAGTTGGAGACATTAATGGCTCTTTGGAACGATGAACAGTGATTTGATCATAACCGTCATAATCAGATACTCTTAATTCATGTGAAAAAGGTCCTTTGGTTGTTTTAACAACATAAGCAATTCGTGTTCTAAAAGCACCTTTAATACCGGTTAATGATTCAAAAATTTCATCACTTGCAGTGTGAGCAGCGTAACGGAGCCAACGCTTATCAATAGAATATTGATTTTGTGCTAAAACGGCACCTGGACGGTTTACGGTATCAACTAATTGATAATTGATAAGGTATTTTCCTGAGGCATCTGGCTGAATCGAACCGACAACTACCGCAGAAACCCCCAGATTATTCCAAGCCGCAGGCGTAACTTCAGAAGCTGTTGTTGGTTTTTGTGGCATACTATTAACTTCAACAGGATTAAATTTACCACTATTACGTAAATCTGAAGCAACGATATCTTCTATAATTTGTGGTGGTTGACCAGAGCCTGTCCACTTAAATGGCACAACCGCGACTGGTTTAGCAGAGCTTACGCCATCGGTAATAATAATTCTTACCTCAGAATTAGCCATCGTGGTAAAACATAGAATAAAACAAGTTGTCAAAAAGCGAAAAGCGAATTTGATCATCTTAAATTCCTTAATAAAAATAAGACACATTGAGTTAAATAAAATATAAACCCGTAAAAAAGAAAACAAAACCTTTGAAAATTAAGATACAACAGCTAATTGCCCCCCATATATTAAACTTTACAAGCTATAAACAATGATTCAGCAAAAAGATAGCTGATAACAGGTAACAAGTCCATAGCCTTTAAAATAAAAAGATCTCTGTAATATTAATGGTTTTACTATATAAAGTAATCAACGCAGTAACAAAAATAACTTCTTTAATTGTAGTTGCTTATACTAATCTTATTTAAATAAGGTTTAAAGGGCTTAAAAAGATATTTTTGTAAAAGAAAGGGAGCCAATACATGCAAAATATTTAAAATTCTTAGCAACTAATCACAAAAAATAATAATTTGGTAGAGCTAACGTTGCTATATTTGGCAATATTCACAATAAAAGGTATTGCGTTGTCCTATTTTTTGCGATTTTATCTCTGCACCACAAATTAGACATCGCTCGCCATTGCGCCCATAAACTTGTAGCTCTTGTGCAAAATATCCTGGTTTTCCATTAGATTGAAGAAAATCCTTGAGCGTTGTCCCTCCTTGTTCAATGGATTTGCTAAGAACTTGCTTAATAGCAGCAACAAGCCTTTCAAATTCATTTAATTGTAATGAGCTTACTTTACGGTTAGGATTGATTTTCGCCATAAACAATGACTCAGAAGCGTAAATATTGCCAACGCCAACCACAATATGGTTATCCATAATCCAACTTTTAATGGAAACCTGTCTATTTTTGGCTTTTTCGAATAAATATATAGCTGAAAACTCATGACTTAACGGTTCTGGACCTAAATGTTGTAATTGCAGTATTTCGTCTAGCGAATTTGCCCAGAGCCAAGATCCAAAACGCCTAGGATCAGTATAACGCAATGTAACACCATTTTCTAAAATGAGGTCTATATGATCATGCTTTTGTGCTTTTTGAGGCTTTGGTAAAATACGTAAACTACCTGACATACCTAAATGAATTACGATCCAGTTATTAGATAGCTGTAGCAATAAATATTTAGCTCGACGCTGTATATCTAAAATAACCTGTCCATGTGCATTACTTATAGCGCTATCAACAGGCCAGCGTAATTTAGGTTGTCTAACAATAATTTTATGTATAATCTGTCCTTTTAAATATGGCAAAATGCCTCGACGACTTGTTTCAACTTCGGGTAATTCAGGCATATTATTCCCCTCTTAATTATTTAATAGGTCTGTAACCCAATTGGGTACCTGTTCAGTGGCCATCATTTGGTTATTTCCAGAACATAAATCCTTAGGGTTAATGGTCCATACGGGTAAAGTACGCACACCATCGCCATTACATAGCCACTGACCATTACTATCAATTGGTACCATAAAAACATTTTGCGGTATCGGCAATACCAATTTCTTTGGTGGATTGTTTTGTAAATATTCACTATAAATTTTCAGCGCTCCTGTAGCTCCAGTTAATTTCATTGGTGAATGATCATCTAAACCAATCCAAATAACAGCAACATTCCTGCCGTCAATGCCTGTAAACCAGCTATCACGAGAATCATTGCTTGTCCCCGTCTTAGCAGCTAAATTAAACGAACCGTATTTAGCTTTTAATGAACGAGATGTGCCCGAACTAACAACTTGTTGCATAGCATAAGTTGTCAAATAAGCTGATTGTCGAGACACTGCCTGAAGTTGTTGTGGATAGCTTTGATAAACTAGCTTACCTTTATCAGTCAATACATATCTTAAAATAGTAAGCGGAGAACGTTGCCCATTATTAGTGATAGTTTGAAACATCTGAGCTGTTTCTAATGGTGTTAATTCTAATGCACCAAGCAATCTTGATGGTAAATTAGGTATACGACCCGTAGGAACTCCTAATGCTTGTAAAGTATTTTTCGTTGCATCCAGTCCTAATTCCATACCTAAATTAACCGTTGGCACATTTAATGAAAGTGCCAACGCGTCCACTAACATAACACGATCACGGAATTTACGATCGTAATTTTTAGGCTGCCAATACCCGCCACTATCAAGCTTAACCGATAATGGGCTATCATTAAGCCATGTATTAAGTTGGTAATAATCAGGTTGCCCAAGTGCAGTTAAATACGTTGATGGTTTAGCTAATGAACCAATCGCTCTTTGCATTAACCAAGCACGGTTATAACCAGGGTAACGTGGGTCTGCACTACCAATAATTGAGCGAATTTCCCCTGTTTCTCGACTAACTACAACCATTGCTGATTGTAATTCTTTTTTCGTTGATTTGCGCAATTTGTCAATTTCGTTAGTCACCGCTTGCTCTGCTGCAGATTGAGCTACCGGATCAAAAGTGGTAAAAATCTTCATACCTGACAAATGATCTGCTTTATCACCCAATTGTCTTCGCAGTTCGCTACGCACAACTTGCATAAATGCTGGTTGCGGAGAAATTACACCACCCTTGGGTAGCACTGATAGTGGGCGCTGACTTAATAAGTTATACAACTCATCATCAATTATGCCTTGTTGCTGAGCAAGTTTTAACACCACGTTACGGCGCTCAATAACTTGTTGAGGTTGTGTCCACGGATTATATAACGAAGCGCCTTTTACCATACCAACCAGCACTGCTTGCTGATCTAATGTAAGTTCATTAACTGGCCGCCCAAAATAGTAAAGACTTGCCAATGGAAAACCATGAATCTCTTCTCCTCCCGCTTGCCCAAAATAAACTTCGTTTAGATAAAGCTCTAAAATACGTTCTTTACTATAACGTCCATCTAAAATCAAAGCCATATAGGCTTCGCGTATTTTACGGCTTAAACTACGTTCATTAGTCAGAAAAAGGTTTTTAACAGTTTGCTGGGTTAAGGTACTGCCTCCTTCGATGCGGCCAGTAGTCAAATTAACGAAAATAGCACGACCGATAGAATATAAACTTACACCATGATGATCATAAAAACGCTTATCTTCTGTAGCAACCAATGTTTGCAATAACGAATCAGGAAACTGCTTCAATGGAACAAATAATCGTTGCTCGCCATTTGGAGAATGCATCATGGTAATTAATTTAGGATCAATTTTTAGCAATCCAAAATCTCGCCCAGTTTCTAGATTAGTAATGCGATCTATACGATTTTCATAAAAAGTAATACTAACTCTAAATGACGGTTCTTCACCATCAGGAAATGTAAAAGGTCGTCGATAAACTTCAACAGCATTATTACTTACAATAAACTCACCTGGGCGGCTGGCTTTTGTATCTTGCTGACGATATTGTGCACCCTCTAACATTGTCACTACATCATTTAGACTATATTCACTATCAGGCTCAAGATCTATAATTTGTCCATAAACTGCCGCTGGCAACTCCCACACATTACCATCAACTCGCTCCTTGATTTGTTGATCAAGATAAACGCCGTAAACAATAGCCACAGCTGCAATGACAAGAAATAGTTTAAATAATAAGGTCAAAAACCGGCGACAAAGTGTAGACTTCTTATTTTTTTTATTTTTTGGAGAATTTTTGGGAGACCGTTTTTTTGATGTTTTAGTTGACGTGTTCAAACTGCACCTAATATTTATTATCCAATAAAAATTAGCTTATCATAACATAATTTTTTAAGGATATTGCGGTCTTCTTTTTGTAAAAGAGTTTCAGGTAAAATAGATTTTGAAGCATAAAACAAGCGTATGAATTTAAAAATCTAGCTGTGAGCTAATAGTTTTAACTTTCGACAAAAACGCTTTTTTTGACTTACCTGTCAACCCTTCCGAAATAGGTAAACTTGCTGTCAATGGATTAACCGGCTTATTATTAATGTGTAGCTCAAAGTGCAGGTGAGGTCCTGTAGAACGCCCTGTATTTCCAGATAACCCAATCTTATCACCTTGTTTAACTTGCTGACCTGGTTTGACTAAAATCTTATCCAAATGCATATAAGTTGTCATATACTGACGCCCATGCCGAATAGCAATATAATTACCAGCCGAACCACTATACTTTGCAATAACTACTTCACCATTACCAACTGATAAAACTGGTGTACCACGAGACACTGCAAAATCAACACCATTATGTGGAGTTATCGCACCGGTAACAGGATGTAAGCGACGAGGGTTAAAACCAGAGGAAACTCTAGCTTGCTTTGCTAATGGATAGCGGAAAAAACTTTGCGACAAACTGTTCGCATTAATATCATAATATTTACCATCATCTGCTAAAATAGCGTAATAATCTTTGGTACCATTTTTAATGCGTACACCTAACAGCTGACTATTAGATAAACGATTACCATGCATCTCTCTGGTTAAAACAACTGAAAATTTATCACCAACTTGCAAACGACGAAAATCTAAACGCCATTGCAAAGCACGAGTAATCACGCCAATTTCATTACTGGTTAATCCATTTTTGCGAGCATCTGCAACAAAGCTACTTTTAATATCACCTTTTATCACAATATTTTGTGGTACACTTTCAACTGTTTCTGAACTTTCTACAAATTTATCGCCCGATTTTTCATAAATTCGAATATTATTACTGGAGATTGTCCAACTAAAAGTTTGCAAATTATGATTATCATCAGTCGTCCAACTAATTTGTTGACCTATTCTCAAATTTGCAAGTTGTTTAAATTTTGTCGTTAACTGATAGATGTCATTTCGATTAACGTTATAACGAATCAAGATATCATGCAGGGTATCCCCTCGCGCAATAGTGTATTGCACAGTATTATCTTTATCATCAACAATGTCATCTAATTCATCTTTAACAATCTCATCTTCAGGAATATCTGATGATTCAGTAACTGTAGAAGGTTTCCCATTTACCATCTCAACTTTTCCATCATCGATAACAACAGAAGAATGGGTGTTATCATTTACAGTCGTTTCAGCTTGAGGCGTTAAAGGAACATAAACCGTTCGATTCAAATTGAGTGGATTCCACAGAACGATAAATAAGATAACAATGAAAAGAACACCTAATATTGAAAAATAGGTATTTCTAAAATTATTTTTTTCAATATCAGGTGATTTTATTTGTCTTGCCAAAATTAACCTTAACTATTTATTCTAAAACTAGTCTTTATCTAAACAATCCAACAGTTGCTCTGTTAATTTTGCTAAAAATTGTGAATATGCATCTTTAGAAAGAGCAATACCCGTTCCTAATGGATTTAGCTCTCCAATACGTACATCTGTTCCATTCACTATTTTTTCAATAACTGCAGGGCTAAACTGTGGCTCTCGAAATACACATACTGCTCGGTGCTCTTTGAGCGCCTGTTGAATTGCATAAACCTTTTGAACACCCGGCTGAATTGCTGGATTTATAGTAAAACTGCCTAAATTCTTTAATCCGAACTGCGATTCAAAATACCCATAAGCATCATGAAACACAAAATACCCTCTATTTTGTACGTTAATGAGTTTTTTTGCAATGTTTTGTTCTGTTTCTGCAAGTTTTATGATGAATTCGTTTAGATTTGCATCAATCAATGCGTTTTTATCTGGATACAGGGTAATAAGTCGATCATGGATTGACTGCGCAATCACCTTGGCAATTTTAGGTGAAAGCCAAATATGTTCATCATATTCACCATGATGACCATTAGCAGGTATAGGATGGGAGTGAGTATCTTCATGTTCATGATCCTCATGACCTGTTCGAAGCAATACTTTAATCTCTGGTATTGCCATTAATTCAATTTGTTTTTGCTTATCAATACTTTTTAATATTGTTGGCATAAAAGCTTCCATATCTTCGCCAACCCAAACCACAAGTTCAGCTGATTTAACTTTAGCCAAATCAGATGGTTTTAAATAATAACTATGTGGAGATGCGCCATCAGGAAGTAAAATATCATTATCAGTTACTCCTGAAGCGATTGCTTCGACAATAAATCCTATTGGCTTTACAGACGAAATAACTTTCGCATTAGCATAATTAACAATACTTTGAATAAACATTAATGAACCAAGTATCATTAAGAAAACTAAATTTTTACTATTTAGTAGAATATATTTTTTCATACAATTTTCCTATATTTATTATGTATGGTAAAATAGAGTTAATTATTGTTATAATATAACATAACATATTTATAGACAAGGGTGATTAACAAAATGACTCCTCTCATTTCGCTTGATAATGTTTCGGTGCAAATTGACCATCAAAAAATATTATATGATGTTTCGTTAGTCATTCATCTTAATCAAATTATTACAGTACTTGGTCCTAATGGAGCGGGTAAATCGACACTGGTGAAAGTTATTTTAGGATTAATGCCATACACCTCAGGAACAATCACATGCTTACCTAACTTAACGATTGGTTATGTGCCGCAGTCAATCAACTTAAATCCAACGCTACCTATTACTGTTAGACGTTTTATGTGTCTTAATAGTCAGTTAAATAAAAAGGATATTTTTAATATATTATCAATGGTAAAAGCTGAATATTTAATCAATGAATCTATGCATCAATTATCAGGTGGTGAATTGCAACGTGTTTTGCTCGCTCAAGCTTTAGCTAAGCGCCCTCAATTACTGATTCTTGATGAACCTACTCAAGGGGTAGATGTCAATGGCCAAGTACTATTATATGATTTAATCGCTGATGCAAAAAAACAGTTCAATTGCGGCGTGTTAATGGTTTCCCATGATCTTCATTTGGTCATGGCAAAAACCGATGAAGTAATCTGCTTAAATCATCATATATGCTGCTCTGGCACACCAGCAATTGTTTCTAATGATCCAGAGTTTATTTCTCTTTTTGGACAACATGAAACCTCGCAACTCGCTATTTATAAACATCATCACAATCACAAACATGATTGTTGTAAACAATCTATTGAGCAAAATAAGCGTATTGTTTTGCCAAGTTATAGAAGAAAAAAACAATGATTGAATTACTATTACCTTCTTTATTAGCGGGATTATGTTTAACTAGCATAACTGGGCCTTTAGGTACTTTCGTTGTTTGGCGAAGAATGTCTTATTTTGGCGATACTTTATCACATGCTGCTTTACTTGGTATCGCATTTGGCTTTTTGTTGAATATCAATTTATTTTATGCAGTCATTTTTGTCACACTCTTACTAGCTATCGGATTACTTTGGTTAGAAGCACAAAAACAATTACCAATTGATACATTACTTGGTATCTTAGCTCATAGTGCCTTATCACTAGGCTTAGTAGTAATTAGTTTAATGGACAATATCCGTATCGATTTAATGGGATATTTATTTGGCGATCTTTTATCAGTAACATATTCAGATCTTTATCAGATTATTATTTGTGTAGCATTCATTGGTGCTTTATTATTTTGGCGATGGAATAACATTTTATTTATCACTGTAAGCGAAGAATTAGCTTTTAGCCATGGCATTAATGTACAGCTCACAAAATTGCTTTTGACTTTACTACTAGCATTAACCATAGGTCTGTCAATGAAATTTGTTGGAGCGCTAATTATTACATCTTTACTTATCATTCCTGCCGCAACAGCAAAATATTATTCAAAAACCCCCGAAACAATGGCGTTAATTGCAATAATAGTAGGAATGCTATCGGTAGTTGCTGGAGTGCTATTCTCATTTGTTTATGACACCCCAACAGGCCCCTCTATAGTATTAAGTAATACTTGCCTATTTTTTGTATCATTACTTATTTCAAAACGCATTTTAAATAAAACAAATTAAAATCATTGCAAAATCGTATTATTTATTTGTGTGTTATATCCCATTAATAAATAGCTTTAATGGGTTTTCGATATTTTCTAATATGATAATAATAAAATTAAACATATTAATTAATAATTAGAAACTATGTCACTTGCAATTATTTATACTCGAGCCTCTATTGGAATACAAGCACCATTAATAAACGTTGAAGTTCATATTAGCAATGGGTTACCAGGCTTTGTATTAGTTGGTCTTCCTGAAGCAACCGTTAAAGAAGCAAAAGATCGAGTTAGAAGTGCCATTATTAATAGTGGTTTTACCTTTCCAGCTAAAAAAATAACGGTAAACTTATCTCCAGCAGATTTACCCAAAGAAGGAAGCCGCTTTGATTTGCCAATAGCTATTGCTATTCTTGCCGCAACAGAACAAATTCCAACAGAAGATTTATTACATTATGAATTTTTGGGGGAGTTAGCTCTTTCAGGAAATATTAGAGCCGTAAAAGGCGCAATACCTGCTGCAATTTCCTCTAAAAAGAAAAATCGCACATTAATTATTTCCACCGAAAACCAATCAGAAATTTCTTTAATTCACCAAAGCAACGCATTAATCGCCAGTAATTTACTAGAATTATGCCAATATTTATATAAAGAAATTGATTTACCAACAGTTCAATATCGTGAATATCAAGACAGTAACAATAACCCAGCTAGTTTACAAGATATAATTGGGCAAGAACACGCCAAAAGAGCATTAGAAATTGCTGCAGCGGGAGGACATAATTTATTATTAATTGGACCTCCAGGTACGGGAAAAACTATGTTAGCAACGCGTTTAACCTCTTTATTACCTCAATTATCTGATGATGAAGCACTTGAAAGTGCAGCAATAACTAGCCTTGTCAGTTCATATGGATCAGTAAAAAATTGGCGTAAAAGACCTTTTAGAGCACCTCACCATAGCGCATCAACTGCAGCACTTGTTGGCGGAGGAACAATCCCTAGACCTGGAGAAATTTCTCTAGCGCATAACGGTGTATTATTTTTAGACGAATTACCAGAATTTAATCGAAAAGTATTAGATGCTTTAAGAGAACCCATTGAGTCGGGAGAAATTATCATTTCAAGGGCAAATGCAAAAATAAAATTTCCCGCTAGATTTCAGTTAATAGCCGCAATGAATCCAAGCCCAACAGGACATTATCAAGGCACACATAATAGAACAACACCACAACAAACTATTCGCTATTTGAATCGGCTTTCAGGGCCATTTCTTGACAGGTTCGATATTTCTATTGAAGTTCCTTTACTACCTAAAGGTGCTCTAAGCCAAAAAGTAACTTCAGAAGAATCAACTGAAACAATAAAACAACGAGTTCTAACAGCAAGAAATACTCAATTAAAAAGAAGCAGCAAACTAAATAGCCAATTAAGCACAAATGAAATTCAATGCTATTGCCAATTATCAAATGAAAATAATGAATATTTAGAACAAGCTTTAATTAAATTAGGCCTCTCTGCTCGCGCATGGCACCGGATACTAAAAGTATCGCGTACAATCGCAGATTTAGATTTATCAGACACCATAGAACGAAAACATGTTTCAGAAGCATTAAGTTATCGCTCTATGGATCGGTTACTAATTCAATTACACAAAAATATTGGTTAAAGAATTAGTCATCACTATCTACAAAATCGTCTGTTACATCAACCTGTGGTTTTCCACCAGATAATGTATGAAAACGTTTTGGCTTATTGATACGAGAAAGATACTTCAACCATGTTTTTTCAAAATCAGTTGATGGCTCTTTTTTACCTTTGCAAACCTCTACAAATGATTTTTCTTCTGCAGTGGTAGGCTTTTTAGCTTCTGTGTCAAGATCTTTAAAAGCACAACCATGCTTTTCTAAAATCATAGCTTCTTTAATAGTAAAATCGCCGTGGCGAGAAAATCCTCTTGGATAATTCTTATTATCGAAAAAACGTTGTTGACTCATAAAACTCTCAGCCATGTTCTATCCTCTAGATTGTAAAAGTAGTTGGCGGGAATTATAATTGACAAAGTTAATCTGTAAACAAAATTCTTTCATTTATATAGATAAAATCGGTTAATTGGCTAAAATTAAAACATAAATGTTATCTTGTGGCAGGGGCGGAGAGTCTCGAACTCCCAACACCCGGTTTTGGAGACCGGTGCTCTACCAATTGAACTACGCCCCTAAATGGAAGTGGCGGAACGGACGGGGCTCGAACCCGCGACCCCCTGCGTGACAGGCAGGTATTCTAACCAACTGAACTACCGCTCCACCGTATTTGGTATGTTAATATAAATAAAATTTAAAAGTCTGGCGGCACCCTACTCTCACATGGGTAATACCCACACTACCATCGGCACTACGGCGTTTCACTTCTGAGTTCGGCATGGGGTCAGGTGGGACCACCGCGCTATTACCGCCAGACATATCCTGTCTTCTCTCAATTACTGTGTATTATCTCATATCCACAACAATCTCTCAATCCGGAACAAACTGCTCTCTCATTTATTAAACAATTTAAAGTCAATCTCTATACAATCATCAACTTCAATCATCCTATCGCGTAACTCCAAAACAACTCCGAGTTGTAAGGTTAAGACTCTCGGTTCATTAGTATCAGTTAGCTCAATGTATCACTACACTTACACACCTGACCTATCTACGTCTTAGTCTCAAACGGACCTTACTGAATCTCTTCAGGGAAAACTCATCTCAAGGCTAGTTTCGTACTTAGATGCTTTCAGCACTTATCTATTCCGCACGTAGCTACCGGGCAATGCAATTGGCATCACAACCCGAACACCAGCGGTGCGTTCACTTCGGTCCTCTCGTACTAGAAGCAAACCCTCTCAATTTTCCTACGCCCATGGCAGATAGGGACCGAACTGTCTCACGACGTTCTAAACCCAGCTCGCGTACCACTTTAAACGGCGAACAGCCGTACCCTTGGGACCTACTTCAGCCCCAGGATGTGATGAGCCGACATCGAGGTGCCAAACACCGCCGTCGATATGAACTCTTGGGCGGTATCAGCCTGTTATCCCCGGAGTACCTTTTATCCGTTGAGCGATGGCCCTTCCATTCAGAACCACCGGATCACTATGACCTACTTTCGTACCTGCTCGAGCCGTCACTCTCGCAGTCAAGCTAGCTTTTGCCATTGCACTAACCTCCTGATGTCCGACCAGGATTAGCTAACCTTCGTGCTCCTCCGTTACTCTTTGGGAGGAGACCGCCCCAGTCAAACTACCCACCAGACAGTGTCCCTTACCTCGATTCAGAAGTATAGGTTAGAACATCAAACATTAAAGGGTGGTATTTCAAGGGCGACTCCATGCATACTGGCGTACACACTTCTTTGTCTCCCACCTATCCTACACATTAAGGCTCAATGTTCACTGTCAAGCTATAGTAAAGGTTCACGGGGTCTTTCCGTCTTGCCACGGGTACACCGCATCTTCACGGCAATTTCAATTTCACTGAGTCTCGGGTGGAGACAGCCTGGCCATCATTACGCCATTCGTGCAGGTCGGAACTTACCCGACAAGGAATTTCGCTACCTTAGGACCGTTATAGTTACGGCCGCCGTTTACTGGGGCTTCGATCAAGAGCTTCTGCATAAGCATAACCCCATCAATTAACCTTCCAGCACCGGGCAGGCGTCACACCGTATACGTCCACTTTCGTGTTTGCACAGTGCTGTGTTTTTATTAAACAGTTGCAGCCAGCTGGTATCTTCGACTGATTTCACCTCCATCCGCATGGGACTTCAATTA